>DAHVOH010000149.1 GCA_027318915.1 Clostridiales bacterium | reverse complement strand
CGCACGACGACCGTCCTGAATGACTATCTCGCCTGGCCGCATCTGGGCCAAGTATTTCGGATTGACCGCCAGGTCACCGCGTTAGACGGATCCCACCCCCGCACCGAGGTGGTGTTCGGCCTCACCGACCTCTCGCCCGACCAAGCCAGCGCGGCCCAACTGGGGGCGTGGGTCCGCGGGCTTGGGGCATCGAAATCCGGTTGCACTGGGAACGGGACGGGGTGTACGACGAGGACCGGTCGCAAATTCGCACGGGGCATGGCCCGCGAGTCATGGCGACCTGGCGCAACACCGCGATGGGCCTCCTGCACCGCCTGCAGATCCCCAATCTCCAACGGGCGGTGAACTACCTCAACCGCCACGCGGACCACGTGGCGGACGCGCTCCTCGGCGCCTAGCGTGGCCGGGCTCGGACATACCGCTCACCGCCCCGGGCGTCCGCCCGGGAACGACCCCTGCCGCCCGAGGGCCGGGAGGCGTCCACGCCGCCGGTCCCGCGCGGCCTGGTACGCCGTGGGCGACTCCTCCTCGCTTCGTGGAGCGCGTCACATCGGCGCTTCCACCCCGAATCGGCTACCACTTTGACGTTACCGTGGCTACCGAGGCACCGTCATGACCGAGCACCGCCCGCTGGCCGCCGCGGCCAGCCGCCTATCGGCCGTGACCAAGGGGCAACGAAGGGTTTCTGCCAGCACGAGGTACGCCGCGTCGTAGGCGGAGACGTTGTGCCGCAGGTCCCAGATCTCCCCGAGCAGCGGTAGCATGGGCCACCTTCTCATCCCCAGCCCCCGCCAAGCGTCCGAGCTCGCCTGGGCCTGGGCATCGGAAAGCTCCTTCGCCAGCATGAGGCGGCGCAGGGCGTTCGACACTTCCACATCAATAAGGTGCGGCACTTCGAGATGTTCCCGAAGCATCAGGGCCCGCGCGTGCCCGTCCCGCAGCAGCCCCGCCAGGGCAGCGGACGCATCGAGGACGATCACGCGTCGGGCCGTCCCGCTCGGACCGCCTCCACGAGGGTGGACAACTCAATCTCCAGATCCGGCAGGCCCGCCACGATGTCGGCGTTGTGGGCGCGCGGCGCCAGAATTCCCAATTCGCGTACGGCGGCCGCTGAGACCGAGATACCTGCACGAGCCGCCAGGCGCTCCAAGTTCTGGACCACCTCGTCCGGCACGTTGCGCAAGTACAGTGTTTTCATGTCTCTATGCTAGCACATCGCAAGCGGTTTGCCATCACAGCCTTTCGCCCGTACGCGCTCGGTGGAGGAGCTGGCCCATCGCCGCGGGGTTGGAAGGAAAGTAGAGATGGGTGAAGCCCGCCACCAGGTTGGGCGTCACGACCCCTTCCTCCTGCTCGCCGCGGCGCAACCGGGAATGCCACGCCGCTTGGCGGGGCTCCGCCGACACCACCCGGCCGTGGTGAAACTCATGCCCGCGAAACGTGGTGCCGGCGGGCCAGGGCCCGCCATGTCGGGCCGTCACCGTGCGGTAGCCGATGGCCTGCAGTCGCCGTTCGAGCCGCATGGCGGCCGGCACCACCCCCACCAGCGGCACGGGCTCGCCCTCCACATGCGCGAGGGATTGGGCGAGCCACATGTAGCCTCCACACTCGGCCAGGGTCAACAGGCCCCCTTCAATGCGCCGGCGATATGCGGCATGGGCGTGGGGCTGTTGCCCCAACTGGTCCAGAAACTCTTCGGGAAACCCGCCGCCGGCATACAGCAGCTGGGCTTCAGCGGGGATGGGCTCGCCGGCCAGCGGACTGAAGGGCCGAATCTCGGCACCGTATGATTCCAGCAATTCCAGGTTGGCGGCATAGTAAAAGTGAAAGGCCGCGTCCTGGGCCAGCGCCACCACCACCGGCGGCCCACTCGCCGGCGCGGGAGGTGGGGAGGACCGGGGCAGCCGGGCATCGCCCATCAACCGGCCGAGGCGTGCCCAGTCGAGGGTGTCGCGGGTCGCCGCCGCCCACTCCCCCATCTTGCTCGCCAGGGCGTCCCGCTCGATGGCGGGCACGAGACCCAGATGCCGTTCGGGCAGGGTGAGGTCGGGGCGCTCGGGGATGTAGCCCAAGAGCGGCACGCCGGTGCGGCCGCTGATGGCGTGTTCCAAGAGCGCGTAGTGGCCGGGGCTGGCAACTCGGTTCACAATGACGCCCGCAAGGCCTGGGGAGCCCGGGACCGTATGAAACCCGTGCACAATCGCCGCCACACTTTCCGCCATGCGCGAGGCGTCGATGACCAACAGCAGTGGCGCCACGAGCGTCCGCGCCACCTCGGCCGTGCTGGCCAGCACCCCATCGGGTGCGCCACTATCGAGAAGCCCCATCACGCCCTCGACCAAGCCCATGTCGGCGCCCTGCATCCCCCGCGCGGCCTGCTCCCGCACGTCGTCGGCCCCGCCCATCCACAGGTCCAGGTTGCGCACCGGCCGCCCGGTCAAGGCGGCATGATACGTGCCATCAATGTAGTCCGGCCCACACTTGAACACCTGCACGGTGTGCCCACGCGCTTTCAGTCCGGCCGTCAGCGCCAGCGTGGTGGTCGTTTTGCCGCTGCCGCTCCAAGGCGCCCCCAGCACAGCGCACCCCTTCGTGTCTGCCAAGACGCCACCTCCCCCTCCCGAACCATCCTACAAGGATCTGACCACATGCGGGGACGTCCGCCACCCCAAGGGGGTTGCGCGTGTGCTATCGTGTCTAACACGGCTCGCGGCGAGGATTGCGAGGGCATGAGTTTAACGACGTTGTGATGGCGGTGATGACGCGTGCAGGGACTCGCGAGGACGCTTGATGGACACCCCTGATGTTTTGGCCCAGCTGCCTCCGGTTCCCCCCCTCGATTTGGCCAGCCAGGAACGTGCCCGACGGCGATTGGCCGACCTCATCAAGCCGTTGGGCAGTCTCGGCCGCCTCGAGCAACTGGTGGTCCAGCTGGCAGGCATCACGGGCCGACCCGTTCCCACCGTGGCCCGGCCAGCGGCGCTGCTGTTTGCCGGCGACCATGGCGTCAGCCGACAGCGCGTGTCGCGATACGAACCGGACGTCACGGAGGAAATGGCCACCGCCATCGCCATGGGGGGAGCCGTCTCCAGTGTGCTGGCGCGAAGCCAGTCGCTGCCGCTGCAGGTGGTAGACGTGGGGTTGTTCCGCCCCGCGCGCCACCCCGGCGTCGTACGCGCCAGGGTGCGGGCCGGCACCGGCGACATTCGGACCGAGGCCGCGATGCGACCCACCGAAGCCGTCGCCGCGGTGGAGGCGGGAGCCCGGGCGGCCCTCGCGCTGGTGGAAGGGGGCGCCGATCTGCTGGTGCTGGGCGAGATGGGCATCGGCAACACGACCGCCGCGGCCACGCTGGCCGCTGTCCTGTTGGACGTCCCGGCCGAACGGACGGTGGGCCCCGGCACCGGGATTGGCGCTGAGGACCAGGCCCACAAGTTGCGGATCGTAGCCGAGGCGATAAAGCGCCAGGCCGCATTGCCCCAGGATCCGTGGACGGTGCTAAGCAACATAGGCGGGCTCGAAATCGCGGCACTGGCCGGCGCCATGCTGGCGGCGGCCGGCCAGCGCGTGCCTGTCGTGTTGGACGGTGTGATCACCGCGGTGGCGGCACTCTGGGCGAGCCAACTCGCCCCTGCCCTGCCAGGCTCCTTGGTGGCGTCGCATTGCTCGCCCGAGCCGGCCCACCCGCTCACACTGGCGCGGCTGGGCTTGGAGCCGCTCGTGGACTGGCAGATGCGGCTCGGCGAGGGCAGTGGGGCCCTGATGCTTCTGCCCATCATCCGCCAGGCGCTGGCGGTGATGCAGGAAACGGCCACGTTTGCCGATGCGCGCGTAACCAACCCGCATGTCACGGCGTCGGACGAACCGCCTCCTTTGCCGCCCGGCGCCCCGGTCGCGTCGGATTTCGCCGCCGTCGAGCGGGCGGCCGTGTACCGGGCCATCCACGTGCGCCGCGACATTCGGAGCTTTCTGCCCGACCCGGTCGACCCGGCGGTCCTCCGGCGGATCCTCTCCGCCGCCCACGAAGCTCCCTCCGTGGGATTGATGCAGCCCTGGAACTTCATCCTGGTGGACGATTTGCCCACCCGCCAGGAATTGGCCGCCCTGGCCGAGGCCGAACGGCTCCGCGCCGCCGACAACTACGAGGGGATGCGCCGCGAGCAGTATCTCCGGCTCAAGGTGGAGGGGCTCGCCGACGCGCCCTGCACCATCGTTGTCACCAACGACGCCACCCGAGGGGGGACGGTGCTGGGCCGCAACACGATTTTGGAAACCGACCTCATGTCCACGGCCTGCGCCATTGAAAACCTTTGGCTGGCGGCCCGCGCCGAGGGGGTGGGGGTCGGCTGGGTCAGTTTCTACCAGAAGGCGGACGTGCGCCAGGTGCTAGGGATCCCCGACGAGGTGGATCCTGTGGCACTGTTGTGCCTCGGATACACGGCGCACTTCCCCGACCAGCCGCTGTTGGAGAGGGTGGCGTGGGCGCGCCGT
>DAHVOH010000148.1 GCA_027318915.1 Clostridiales bacterium | reverse complement strand
GCCGTCTTCCCTGGGCCGCAAGAGCCGCCTCCCCGTACTCCGCGCCGAAGCGCATGAGCCGGTCCCGGTGCTCCACGGCCACCCCTTGGACGGACCGATCCGCCAAAAGCCGCAACAACTTGGTGCGGCGCCCGTTCACTCCGGAGCCGATCTCCGTCCCCGTGCGCGCCACGGGCAGGCCCTGCCCGTTCACGAACTCCAGAACCCGGGCCACCTGGGCAGCCAGGTTGTCCCGCTGGTCGGCGGAGGACACCCGGGCGTAGATGGCCGCCGTGGCGACGCCGCGCTGGGGCGCCTTGACCAGAATGGTTCCCGTGGGAAGCTGCTCCGCCGGGACGGGAAGTTTCCCCGCCTTGAACCATTGCCACGCCGTCTTGTAGTTTATGCCTTGTTCCTTGGCCTATTGGCTGAGTTTCATGTGGATGTTGTAACATTACTACAGATACAACGCAACAGAAGATTGAGCAGTTGTCAACCCTCCATACGGAGGAACTCCACATAGGCGTGGGCTGACCGATAGTCGTGCCACGCGGTCTCGGCATAGTCCCAGATGGTCAGATGGAAATCGGAAAACTCCGGCGTGCCGCTGTCAATAAACACCCAGGCGTCCTCTTTGAACCGATCGGCTTGACTCACCCCACAACCCCCGCTCTCTGCTTGTCCCTGCCATCTCTGGAGCCGGGCTCAGCCCCGATCCGCCCGTCGGGGAGGCAGGGACTCTCCGTCAGTGTCGGCGGACCGCACCCTGCGGACGCCGTTCGCATCCACGGGACGCCTGCCGGCAGCACCGGACCCCGGCAGCACGGGAACTTCCACAACCCGGGCAGCGACCTCGGCCGCGAGGTTGGCCACGGCGGGCATCCGGAAGGCGCACCGGTCGACGTCCATCGCGGTCCGATGAAAGCCTGCGAGAACTCGGAACCCTCGGCACGTGGCGGCCATCTGGCTCATCCCCTCGCTCCGGCGCCAACCGTTCGTGCTGGTCGATGGAGAGGCGCTTCGCGTCTGACCGGGAAGATGCGCCCGGGACGTTGCCCACTTGCCGCACAAACCGTCTCCGACGCCGCAGGTGCGGGATATCGCGTCCGTACCGAACAGCAGCGCCGGAGCCCCTTGGCTCCAAGACGTCTAGGCCCTCTTCGGCGCCGACGCGGCTTCCACCTTGTCCGCGACGACGACCGGCTCCGCGATGGTGTCGGAAAACAGCAGGGTCAAGCTTTCGTTTGGGATCCGGACCAATACCGTCGGCTCCTTTCTGCCCTCCGGGGCTGGGGCGCGGCGATGCCTCCGTCGACGGGTGGCCATCATCCCCGCGATAGCCGGGGAGGTTTGTGGCGGCCTCGCATTCCAGTCCACGTAGACGCCGCCAAATGCGGGGCCGACCGAGCAGGCCATGTCCAGGGCGGCGACGGGAGGGGGCATCGACAGCAGCGTGGCGCTCCTGCGCGCCAAAGCGGCCTGGTTGACGTCGCCGGCGAATCCCGCATCATGGGGGAGCCTGGCCGTTGCCTCACGTCGGCCGGTGGATGCCCACCGAATCTCATGGCCGATCCGAGCCGGATCCGCACCCAGCGCCGCTCGGTCAGGGCAATGGGCATCCGATGAGGCGTTGTGGCAGTTGCGGGCGAGCGGAGGCGGCTAGAGGCGTGTGGGCCGCATCCTCGGGCTTCATCCAGCGCGCGACGGTGGTCGGGCGATCAAAGACGGGATAGGGGGTGTCGCGGGTTGGGAGCCATTGCGCGTTCACGATGACGATGGCGGCGGACGGGGGCGGTAGTTCCCCGCCCCACCCCCGGGGGCCTCTCGTGTGAGCCATCGCGTCGGCCCTGTCCGTCGTTTGACGTTCCACCCGCTCTCGAGTGGCGTGCGCTGTACCGGGTGACGGTTCAGAATCACCCCGGACAGTTGATCGGACGACATCTTGAGGCCGCTGTGGACAAGAAGGATGTAGAAGAGCGGCGAGGACCACCAATTCGGATCCCAGCCCAAACCCCGGCGCCGGCCGGGGCACCTCACTCAAACGAAGGCCGCGGTGGCCGACACGTTTGCCGGTGTCGGGCGTCGGACCCGGCACACGCCGGACATTCGTGCGGATGAGGCGCTCAACGGGTGGACGGGAGGGCCGGTCAGTTGTCCAAGTTTCGATAGGTGACGCCGGATGCTGGCATCGTCGACGATGAATCAGCAGGGAGGCGCCGGAAAGCTGTTCCTATGCGGTCTTTCGTCTGCACAGTTCCGGTGGCATGTGTCACTGATCCCTCTTGAAAGGTTCTCCGCGTTCGGGCGTCATCGTTATCGCCCATGTGCTTCCACTTCGTGATGCGAACCGGAACGTAAGTGCGAGCCCACGTTTTGGGGGCTGAGTTGAGCCCTCGCCGGCTCCGTGGTAAAATGCCAACACGCGCCCGTAGTGAAGTGGATATCACGCAGGCCTCCGGAGCCTGAAGCAGGGGTTCGAGTCCCTTCGGGCGCACCAAAGTTTATAAACCCGCATCCCGCAAGGGATGCGGGTTGTGTTTTATCAGAATGCGCCGTAAAACTCCGCTGGTCAGGACGGAGATATGAGGCGCTGACTCCCCAGGAGTTAATCGGGGGTGTCCTGTTGGTCAATGTATTGCTTGATGATCGACAGGGGGCTCCTCCAACCGACCCGGCACGGAAGACGAAAGGCCTAGAGAACCCGTACCCCGCCAGCCATAGTTGCGGCGGCCATCATGGCCGTACGCAGCTCCTACTGGGGAGTCGAGGAGATACGGATCTGTTCCCGAAGATGTTCTCGCGCCCATTTGGAAGAGCGTTCGGGCCATGATAATGGCCCGGTCCGCCTCTTCTGCATCCACCGCCTGCAGTTGCCGGACATCATATCGCGCCGCGCTGCCGTATTGGTTCAGGCCGTCAGCCTCCTCGTCAAATGACCGATCCGCGGTGTATCCCCTCATCGACTCGAGCAGAGCTGCCAGGTCATGCGTACGGGGAATGCGACGATTGTATGCGGCGAGGACAGCCTTTAGCGCCTTCTCGGCGCTTTGCTGGGCTTGAATGCACGCATGCAAATACAGATCCGCGCGACGATCCGCAACGGCCGCCTTCAAGTCCGCCTCGGCAAACTCAATTAAGCCCTGCGCTTCGGGGAGACCCATAGAGCCAGACCCCCTCTCCCACGATATCGCGGACAACCGACCAGCCCTCACCATAGTTCCCGATAAATTCTGATTGGGCATAAACCACCACGTCAACCGGCACCGTTCTAGGCCGTAAGGCGCGCCAATAGACCATCCGGCGGCCCTTGGGATCCGCCTGCATGGCCGCGTCCCGTTCAATAATGCAGAAATCGAAGTCACTGTCCTCCGTAGCCTCACCGCGCGCCTGGGAACCAAACAGCACGATGGCGAGCGGTGGACCGACGTCAATCATCTTTTTCACATACGCGTGCAATACGCTCTGGCGATCCATACGCGACCGAGCCTCCTCTATTTCCGAGTATAGTGCAGGAAAGAATAGGCGAGTGAGGGCGCTGGGCGCCTTAGGGTACTCACACGGCCATCGCAAAGTGCTCGATCGACCGGCGGCCCTCGCCGGGCTTGACTTTGACATGGCCGCGCCACAAATGGCGTTCTGATGCGGAGCCGGGATCGCCGTGGCACTACCGCGGCGCGATGCTGGGCGGCAGGGCCACCCCGGCCACCCGGAAGGCGACGGCGGCCTCGCCCACCAGGGGCGTGCGACAGAGGTAGGTCTGGTCGTTGACCGTCAAGGGCACCGCGTGCACCCGCTCCAGATCGGCCAGCACGGTTCGGGTCGAGGTCGTGACGCCCGCGTCCCGGAGCAACCGCTGGAGCGTGTACTCCAACACCAGGGCGAGGACACACACCGTCACAGGGCCCCGCATGCGGGCGTCGGTCCAATGAAACAGGGGTCGCAAGTCCTGCGGGCTCTTCAGGGTCCGGAACGCTCGCTCAATCTGCCACGCCTGTTTGTAGGCCGCGACCACCTCCGCCCGGGGCAGGCGGGTGTTCGTGCGGAGGACGACCTGCCCGTCATAGCGGGCGTCCTCCTGAAAGGCCCGGGCGTTGAGCCGCACGGTCGTGCCCTCTGTCACCCCATAACGCCGGTCGCCCTTCAATAACGGGCGGACTGACCCGCTGGCGATCGCCGCGGTCCGTGGGTCCCGCAAGGCCTGACGGAGCGCCGCATCCTCAGCCGCCCGCTCGGGGTTGTCCGCCAGAATGAGCCGGTCGCCCGTCCAAGAGCCCTCAGGGCTTTTGGACCCCGGCGCTTCTTTCAAGCCCAGGGTCCGCGTGCCGTCGGCCCGGCGTGTTAGTCGTAGCCTCTTAATGGGTCTGGCGCAGGTTTGGTGACAGAAGGATGGTGCCAGATCATGGCAAAGACATGAGCACGCTCTTCGGCAAGGAGGTCCGCTCATGTCTGACCGGATGATCCCGAAAGAGTTGCCCATCCGGGTCGCGATCGTCGTCGGCGATGGCATCCCGCT
>DAHVOH010000147.1 GCA_027318915.1 Clostridiales bacterium | reverse complement strand
CCCAGCGCCAGGTTTTCCAGGGCGGTGAGGATGCGGTTGGCCATATATTTGTAGAGGGGCATGCCCCCGGCGAGCGCATGCCCGGTGATGCGCGACCCGCTGACCATCTTTTCGCGCCCCGCAGCGTCGGGCAGGTCCACGGCAATTTGCCGGTCGAATCGGCCCGGGCGCAGGATCGCCGGATCGAGAGCATCGGCGCGGTTCGTTGCTGCCATGACGATCACCGGATGGGGATGCGCGGCCGTTTGGAAGCCGTCCATCTCCACCAGCAGTTGGTTCAGCGTCTGATCGTGCTCTGCGTGATCGGTGCCGCGCACGCGGGCCAAGGCGTCAATTTCGTCGATGAAGATGATCGCGGGGGCTTGGGCATTGCGCGCGGCCGCAAACAGATCACGGATCCGTCCCGCGCCAACACCTACGTACTTTTCGACGAAGGCCGCGCCGCTGGTGTGGAAGAAGTTCGTGTCGGCCTCGGCGCTGACGGCCTTGGCCAAGAGCGTTTTGCCGGTGCCGGGCGGGCCGTGCAGCAGGAACCCGCGCGGAATGCGGGCGCCGAGTCGGCGATACTTGTCAGGATGCCGCAGAAAGTGGATGACTTCGGCCAACTCCCGTTTGGCTTCTTCAATGCCCGCCACGTCTTTTAGGCGGGTCTCCAACAATCCTGCAGGAATGGTCTGATAGAAGCCGTGTTGGCCCACCGTGAGGGGGGCCGTCGCTGTTTGCTGCTGACGGCGCCAGGGCAACGGCAGGCGGCCGTGGGCGGCGTGATAGGTCGCCACCCAAAAGCCGCCCAACGTCACCGCGAGCACGGTGCCGACAAGCTCGGCAAAAGGCACGATGGGGAAAGGTCCCGCGGCGTTAGCAGGGTGAAGCGCGGCAGGCGGAATGGGCATGGGTAAACCTCGCTCTCATGCATAGTGGGGTGCCGGGTGGGGCGATTGGGGGGGTTCCATGGCCAGCGGCCCGCCAGGTCGCTGGCAGTGCAAGGTTGTTGTGGCGGGGTTGCGGTCGCCAACAATCGGTTATTCAGGATCCGTAGGCACGGGTGGTCCATCTGGGACGTGGAGAACGGCCTTAGAAGAAAAGGAGGCTGTTGCCGATCCGCGAATGTGCACCTTGTAGCCAATGATTTCCCGGCGATCATTCCGGTTGGCCTCGATAAAGCCGGCTGCTTCAAAAGCGCCCAGCACCAATTGAACTTGATGCACAATCGTGTCGGTTGAGTCCTTGACCAACTGGGACGATGTGTTACCCACCGTGTTGGAAGTGCGAATGGCGTGTATAGTGAGAACTACGCTGGCAACGGATATAGCCAGGGCGCCCCAAGACAGGGCCAGCGCCCAATTGATGCTATCAGCGTGCGTCATCGCTCTTCGGTTGCGGTCCCTATGAGGCTGGCTACTTCCGGCACGTTCTCTAAGTAGTCGAGCGTTTGCAGGGTGTAGGTGCGACCTTCGGTTGCCACAATGACATCGGCCAAGGAACCTGGCCGCTGGCTCCACCCCTTGCCATCAATGACCGCGCATACGGCTAGGCCCTGACCTCTCGCGGCTTCTGCCAAGCTCTTAATCCTAGCCGCCTTGTCCCTGACGGTGCCGCCGTCTTCCGCCACCTTGGATTCAATGACCAGAGTGGGCGAGGAGGGGGGCAATACGAAGTCGGGGCCCGGATTGAGATCAAAGGACGTGGCAGTGTGGACGGCACCGGCCGCTCCGGGTGCACTGTGATAGAAAGGCACGCCGCGAGTCCGCAGCCACTCCACGATGGGCAGTTCTAAAACGGCGTCCCCCTTGATTTCAGAGTAGGTGTCTTGGGCCTGGCGCCACGCCCCGCCGACATAACGCTGATACAGCAACGTCGGATAAGGCACGCCGTCTGCCGCGACGTGGCGCACGGTCTCCCATCCACCGCGGGTGTCCGGATGGTCCAGCTTCGAGTGGAACAATGCTCGGGCCGCGGGTGGCACCACCAGGATCTCGCGGTCCATGACTTTGATGGCCACCTCTGCGACTAGGGCTAACGCTTTGAGGGAGTTTTCAGAGAGGGGGGGATCCGCCTGCTCCAGGGTCTTAAGGACGCTGTCAGACACCGGGGTGTCTGGGTGCGTCATATGGATGGTGTAGGACAGTTCGTTTCGCGTTAGGCTCAAAATCGTGCGCAGGGGCACCAAGCCCTTCGGAGCCGCACTCAAAGCGGCCAGTAGCGTAGACACGGAGACCTCGCGAAAGTGCTGGGTGGCAACGGCCAATGCACCATACGCCTCATCGAACGCCTCTTCCGTGAGCATCTTGGTTCCATGGGGCACCAGATGAAACGAGGGCTGGATGGCGCGGGCGTAGCCGGAAACTAAGAGGCTGCGAGCGGCGGAACGATCGTCGCGGGCGCAACGCAGAAAAATAGCCGTCGCCTGACGGCGTTTGGTAAGGTCTGGGGTTGTTCCTGCCTCCGATAAAATGAGGCATTCCGCGTCACTCAGTCCCATGTGAGACGTCCTCCAACGTGAGCGGAAGTTCGGCCAGGCGTCGTCGTGCGAAATCCACGTACATTTGATGAATGTCGAGCCCTCCCGTGCGCCTGTGCAGTCGGCGAGCCACGACCTGTGTTGTGCCGCTGCCCGCAAACGGATCGAGAACAATCCCGCTGGGCGGGCTGCACGCTTCGATAAAAAATTCAGCTAGTCCTTCGGGCATGGCGGCCGTGTGAGCAACGCCATAGTGCTGATTGTAGGTTTGAGCTACGTGTACAACGTTTCCAGGATCGGCCGCGCCGTGTCGGTACGTTTGGCTCCGGTCCCGTCCAAACCCAGCTTCCGTGTTTCGACGGCCGTTGGCGTCCAGAAGGCGCCGTGCGATTTCCTCTTCCGAAGTCTTGTAAGGGACACGAATGGCATCCAGGTTGAAGTAGGGCTTGTTGCCCCGCGCAAAATGGTAGACGTACTCGTACGAATCCTTGGTGCGGGGACCGAATCGGCCCGGAACGGCATTGGGCTTGTCCCAAATGTAGGTCTCAATCCAACGCCACCCAAGGTTTTGCAGCGCCAAGACGAGCTGATACACATAGGGATGACGTTGGCCCTTGAGAGGGCCCGATTTGGCCACCCGATTTTTGATGTTGAGCACGAGTGACCCGGACGGCTTGGCGGCGCGGAACATGGCACGCGCAAACGGGAGGAACCACTCCACATAGCGATCTGGGTGAATCCGCGAATAGGCGCGGGCATCGGCATACGGGGGCGACGTGAAGAAGAGGTCCACAGAAGCGGCAGGCAGGCGCGTTAGCCAAGCCTCGGCGTCACCCCAGGTCATCCCCTCATCTAATAGTTGGCTCAAGGCAGAGGAAGGATCTTTCGGCGGCGGCGGCACGGAGGGCACGTGTACCAGGTCCACTTCAGTCACCTCGCTCTTTTGACATTGTACGCTATCACAACATATCCACGGCCAGCAGCCCGTCAGGGCGCTGGCATTCCGGGGCATCAGCGGTCGTCCCGTTGCTGTTGACGCAGGGCCCCCCAGAGAATCAGCCGTTCCGGATGGTCCTCGATGGCCCGACCCCGCTCGCGGATCCGATCCGCCTCCCGCCGGTCCTCGGCCGACGGTCCGAGCCAAGTCGCCGGCCAGCCCCAGCGGGCGGCGCGGTACGTGAGCGCGGTGGCGACAACGCCCCAGCCGTATCGCCAGGCCCGGCGAAAGCTGATGGAGTGGGATTCGGGACCGTAGTGCGTCGGGCACGAAATCTCGCCAAGGCGGAAGCCAGCCCACCGGATCTGGGCGAGGATCTGGTTGTCAAACACGAAGTCGTCCGAGAGGCGCTGCCAGGGAATTGCTTGCAGGAGGTCAGCGCGGTAGGCCCGATACCCGCTGTGGTATTCCGAGAGTTTTAAGCCCAGCGCCAGGTTTTCCAGGGCGGTGAGGACGCGGTTGGCCACATATTTGTAGAGGGGCATGCCCCCGGCGAGCGCATGCCCGGTGATGCGCGACCCGAGGACGGCGTCGTAGCACCCCGACGCGACGAGGCCCGCCAGCGCGGTCGCCAAGCGCGGATCGTACTGGCCGTCGGGATGCACCATCACGACGATGTCGGCCCCCCGGTCGAGCGCGGCCCGATAGCAGGTTTTCTGGTTGGCCCCGTACCCGCGATTGGTGGGGTGGACCAGGGTGGGGATGCCCAACGCCGCCGCCACGGCCGCCGTCCCGTCGGCGCTCCCGTCGTCCACACACAGGATCTCATCCAGGGCGGCTTGAGCGCGGAGCGTCGTCACGACGGCGGGCAGCGTGGCCGCCGCCTCATACGCCGGCAACACCACCACCACGCGCTGACCATCAATCACGGCAACGCCCTCCTTAAGATAAGGGTCCGCAGAGCCCACGCGCGGTGCCCGGTGCTCCAGACACCGCAGGTGTACCAGCGACCCGGCGTCAGCGCGAGCGATAGGGTGGTGTCGCTGGCGGAGCGGGTGACGGGCGCCAAGGGGCGCCAGCCAAAGAGAGCCGAGCCAGCCTTCAGCCCACGGAGAATCCAGGGCACCTGCGAGTGCAGCCATGGCTGGCACCGAAGTCCCCCGGAGACCGGCCCGGTC
>DAHVOH010000146.1 GCA_027318915.1 Clostridiales bacterium | reverse complement strand
AACGGCTGCTGGTCGTAGCCCAAGCCATTGGTGTTGTTATTGATGTTCAGAGTCGGCACGGCCGCGTAGGTCCAGGCGTTGACCATCGGGCAACCCCAGTCGTTGGTCGCCGAGCAGGCCCACACCGCGTATTCCGTGTTGGGCGCAAGGCCGGTGATGGTGGCGCTGGTGGTACCCGCGCCAAGAGTGAACCGGCTCTGGCTGCAGGATACCCCGCCGGCCGGGGTGCCCTCCTCGCACCAGACGATCTCCGGTACGGTGCTCGGCGTCACCTGCGGCCAGGAGACCGTTACCGATGTGGTGCTGGCTCCGACCACCGCCTCGCTGCAGGGGAACTCGTCCCATTCCGCCGACGTGTCAGTCGGGGTCCAGTCGGTGGCAGGGCCGGCCGTCGCTTGCACCCGATATTTGTAACCGTAGCCGCAGGACTGGTCGGTGGTTGTGAAGCTCGTTGCTGTTCCCTGATAGACCGTGGTCCACCCAGTCACCACGCCGCCAGAATTGAGGGTCTCCCGCCGCACCAGGTACTGGGTTCCGCTATCGTTGCCGTTGGCGTTCCAGGATACCGTGGCCTGGGCATCGTTGCTGGAGGACACCGGTCGCACCTGTTGCGCGTTGATTCCGGTCGGGGTGTAGGCGTAATACATCGTGGTCGAGTCGTTCGAGGTCGAGTACCCGTAGTTTTGTTCGCCGCCCACCCAAACTCCGGGGAAGCCCCGCCCACTCCACATAGTGGACTGGACCGCCGAGTCCCAGGGGACCGTCAAGTCAAGGTTGTAGTTGACGGAACTTGCGCCCGGGCCGAGGTTCAACGGGGATCCTGACGCTTCCGCGATGTATCCGTATCCGGGCGCGTTGTAGAGGTAATTCTCGCACCCGAAAGTGTAGGCCACCCCCACGCTGGAGGTTCCGGGATAACTGGGACTGCCATTGGTGATCGTTCCGGCTACAGATTGACCCACCCAGTAGGCTCCGGAAGGCAGGGTAGGGGGGCCTGCGTCAAACGGCTGCACGACTCCGCCGCTCCCGTCGTTGTTCTGGGCAACCCCGCTCGGCCAAATGGGATTTCCGCTATCAGCGCACCCGTAGGACTGAGTCCACCAA
Source organism: Clostridiales bacterium (assembly GCA_027318915.1). The sequence goes on along the minus strand of DAHVOH010000146.1, from coordinate 3,582 downwards.
AATCCCCCACCACTGGTGGGCAGAGACTCGGTCACCGAATTGGCCAGCGCCGGGGCCGACAGCAGCGCCAAAGTTCCGACCAGCGTCATGACCGGGAGCAGATACCGCAGGCCGCGCATGGTTACACCCCCCTCCGAACCCGGCGTCGCCAGCCCGCAAACCCAACCCCGCAGGCGGCCGCCGCCGCGGCGTCCGCCCACCGCCAATCCGCCGCGCGCTCCTCGGCACGCTGGTGCCGGTAGGCCACTACGCGCCTGTCACCGCACGGCAGGACCATCGCCCGCCCGCCGACGATCGCGCCGCACGCCCCCACGGGCACGGTCAGGCCGTGCCAGCGGTACGTCGGCTCGGGAACCTTCATGGGGCGGCCGGCGGAGGCCGGGATGACAGCGCCCGCGGCCGAAGCACTTTCCTTGGGCGGACTCGACGAGCCCGCCCCGGAAGCGGCGGCGTTTACCGCGCCCAGCACCACAGCCGCCAGGACAATCAGGACCAGCGGAGCGCGACACCAGCGAAGCATGGTGATCCCCCCGCATCCGGCGTTCCGATACAGTCATCACCGCGGCGGCCCGTCGCGGCGGCCGAGCACGCAGAGAGGCGGCCTCGTCGGCCGCCTCTCTGCGTGTCGTGTGTGTTGCTGGGGTAGGTTATGACTCAGGGTTCGGCGAAGAGCTTGCCCACGTCCTCGCCGACGCCGGGGAAGAGCGTGCAGGCCAACTGCTGGCCGGCCTTCAGAGTGACCGGCTCGCCGTAGGCGCCGTCCTTGAGCTCAAAGCCCCGGACAGTCTCCTCCTCGGGATCGACCAGCCAATAGAACCGCACGCCGTAGCGCTCGTAGATGTGCCGCTTGGTGATCGCATCCCGGCGTCGGCTGCCCTCCGAGATGACCTCCACCACCAGGTCGGGCGCGCCCTGCACGTTCTCCGCCGTGACGATCGCCAGGTGTTCCTTGGCGATGAACAGCAGGTCCGGCTCCACCACGTCGTGGTCTGACAGCACGACATCCATCGGCGCAGTGCAAGCGACACCGAATCCAGCGTCTTCCGCTCGGTGCAGGATGCGGACCAGAGCAGACACCACTCGTTGGTGCTTCCACCTCGGCGACGGGCTCACGATCAGGTCCCCTTCCAGCACCTCGTATCGCTTGCCGTCGTCCGGCGTGTACAGCAGGTCTTCATAGGTGAAGTGGCCGCCCCCGGCCCCGTGCTTGGTCACCGACACGGCGCATCGCCTCCCGAATGCATCATAACCCTTCGCCCAGCCCAAGTGCCGCCGTCACACCGGCCATGCGCCCCAGGCGGCAAGGGCAGCGGTGGCCGCCACCAGGGTCACGACGGCCTCCAGCATATGCTCGGCGAGCGATCGCTCAGGCACACGCGGCACCCACTTCGGGCGGAGCATCCGGCGGGAGATGGGCCAGAGCAGCATCTGCGGCGAGGGGCTCGGCGCGGCGGCGGCGAGGTGGCTCAGGTAGCAACCTCGGCGGCCGAGCACGCAGAGAGGCGGCCTCGTCGGCCGCCCCCCGGCGTGTCGTGGGTGTTGTTGGGGAGGTTCAGGACTCAGGGCTGGGCGAAGAGCGTGCCCACGTCCTCTGAGATGCCGGGGAAGAGCGGGCAGGTCAACGGCTGGCCAGCGTACAGCGTAACCGGCTCGCTGTAAGCGCCGTCCTTGAGTTCGAAGACGCGGACGGTCTCCTCCTCGGGATCGACCAGCCAGTAGAACCGCACGCCGTAACGTTCGTAGATTCCGCGTTTGGTGATGACGTCACGCTTGCGACTGCCTTCGGAGATGATCTCCACCACTAGGTCAGGGGCTCCTTGGATGTTGTCCTCAGTGATGATGTCCTTGCGTTCTTTGGTGACAAACAGTAGGTCTGGTTCTGTAACATCGTGTTCGCTGAAGACGACATCGAACGGGGCCGGGAAGGCTTCCCCATGCCCTGTCCGCGCCGCTTTGAGAAGCACCTCAAAAACCATGGTCACCGTCCGTTGATGCTTCGTTCGCGGCGACGGGCTCACGATCAGGGCCCCCTCCAGCACCTCGTACCGCTTGCCGTCGTCCGGCGTATGCCGGAGGTCCTCGTAGGTGAAGTGGCCGCCCCCGGCCCCGTGCTTGGTCACCGACACGGCACATCGCCTCCCGAATGCATCATAACCCTTCGCCCAGCCCAAGTGCCGCCGTCATGCCGGCCGGGCGCCCCAGGCGACCAAGGCGAAGCTGGCCGCCACCAGGGTCACGGCGGCCTCCAGCAGATGCCCGGCGAGTGATCGCTCGGGCACACGTGGCACCCACTTCGGGCGAAGCATCCGGCGGGAGATGGGCCAGAGAAGCATCTGCGGCGAGGGACTCGGCACATCGGCGGCGAGGTGGCTGAGACAGCCCGCCAACACCGCACACCCGGCCAGCACGGCCGCGACCGCGACCACGATCCAGGCGGGCCCGCGCAGCGGAAGGTGGATGTCGGGCAGCCTTGCCGCCCACACGACCAATCGCCACAGGGGAAACCAGAGGACGACTGGCGTGACCACGGCCGCTATGGCCGCTGCCCCGACGCTGTGCGTCTCGTGGCGGTGCCAGACCACATGGCCACGGAACCAGCGCCGCCCGTGGATCGTCATGCCGGTTCTGTGGTTCTGGATCGCCAACGCCGGCCAGGGAATCCACCGCCCCAGGGTGCTGCCGGGGTGATCGATGTCCGGGAGCAGCCCTCCCACGGCACCCGCCAGGACCACCGGAAGGAGAAAACGCGGTCCGGCGAGCAGCGCCAACGGCATGGCCACGGCAGCGCCGAGCGCCGCGTGTGCGCCGCCCCGCATGTGGGTCCACCTCCTTGTGGGTCCGTGTGTTGCGCCGCGGTGGATGATGGTGTTGCCCGTCAACGAGTCAGGGCGTTCTGCGGCCGGCCCTGCCGCAACCGGCAGAGCAACCACTCGAGCCCGTGACCGAAGACCACCGGATCTTCAGACAGGTTGACGAACCGCAGGTCCACCGGCACGCGCCCGGCCTCGCGTTCGGTGCGGTGCTCGGGTACGTCTGCCGAACCGTCTCGCGCGCGCAGCCGGCCCAGGCGCACGTCGTCCCGGGCGTGGACGCCCACACCGACGAAGCCACTGCGGCGCAGGGCCTCGGCTTCCGCCACCAGGCGCACACCGTCCACGACGACACCGCGCGCGGCAGGCAAAACCCGTGCGAGCGCCATGGCCACCAGCCCCGCATCGTCGTCCCGGTCGCGCCGCAGCAGGTCGCCGACCGCCTGAAGGTAGGCCCGGGTCAGGGGAAGCCCCAGCCGCATGCACTCCTCCCGCACCAGGTCGCCGAGGCTGATGCGCTGGAATCCATGGCGGGAGGCCAGCCCCTCAGCGACCTTGGTCTTGCCGACCCCCGCCGGCCCCGCCAGGTACAGCCGCACCGGCCGCATCATCGACCCCACCTCCTGACATCGACAACCCGCACCGGGTGTGACTCCCCGCAGGCGCCGCACCCCGGCCGATACTCCCACTCGTCCGCGGCGAAGACGGGGTGCACCGCGTTGCCCTCGCGGTCTCTCCGCTCATGGACCGGGTGCGCGGGCCCGTACCGGGC
>DAHVOH010000145.1 GCA_027318915.1 Clostridiales bacterium | reverse complement strand
GCACACCCACGCCGATGGATGGTGACGCCGCGACCCATGGTGATGTAACCGACGATCGGCTGCGGACGCAGTGGCGCACAACAGCGGGCCAGGGTGACTGGCAGATCTCCGACCCCTTCGATATCCACCGGGGCGATTGTCCGCGAACGCGCCGATCGCCCCACCCTAGCCGCCGGGGCCGGGGCGCCCAGGTTCCGCGCGACCCCTCCCGGCCACGGACCAGGCGGGCCTCCCCCATCTCGTCTGCGGCCTCACGTGGAGCACGCGCCGCCGGCGGATCGGGGCTTGGCGCCCCCAACGCGTCGGTGGTCTACCGGAAGCGAGGCCCTGCCCGCCGTGGACCGGTGTCCACCACGCCGCCGGCCTCTCCCCAACCGTCGTCAGTCCTTGACCGGCTACGACCCAATCCCGCCCCTTCGGCACCTCTGCCCCCGTCCCGGCCGCTTGTCGCCCGGGGCGTCGTGATGGGTGGCGGCAACCTTGCGCGCTCTGGCGGCCGGATCGGTGAGGCCGGGCCCATCGCCGCCGTCCTTCATCTCAATCCCTCTGCGCTCGGCGATAGCCGCGCCGAATCCGCAAGGACAGCGCCCGGATCCTCCGGCGTCGGCCCCGGATGGCTCGTCCACCCTCGGGGCGAAACCCCGGCGACGCCGTCCCTGCCCACAGGCGCTCTCTCCAGACGCACTATCCGCCGGCTTGCTCCGCCACCGGCACGAGCCACGCGCTGCCCGCCCGGCGGCGCACCAACAGCCAGGGAATGGCATCCAAGCGGGCGGCAAATGCCACGTCCCCGCCCAAACCGGCCGCGGTCAGACGGCGCGCATGGGGAATGGCGGCCAACGTCTCGGCCAGATTGCTCTCGGCGTCGCGAAAGCGCCGCACCGCGTCCGCTGCGGTCGCGGTCCAGGCGTCGGCCGGCAGTTCGGCGGCGATGGCGCCGGCGGCCAGCAGATCCTCGACCGACGACCGGCCATGCTCGCCCGCCCCCACCAGCACCACGCGGCGTCGCCCCTGCTTTAGGATCCAGGCGACCGCGGCGCGGCGATTGACGAGCGCCGCCGCCGCCACCCGTCCCGCGGCGCCGGCGGCCTGCAGCGCGGCGGTGCCGTTGGTCGTGGTCCAGACCGCGATGCGGCCGGCATCGGCCGCAGCCCAGTCGAAGGGGGAATTGCCGCGGTCAAATCCCGGCGGCGGACGGTTCTCCCGTTCCCCCACCAGCAGCCAGGTCGGATGCTGCGTCTTCAGCGCCCGGGCGCTTTCCACCTCGGCGACCGGCAGGACCCGCGTCACGCCCGCTTCGGCGGCACGCGCCATCGAGGTGGTGGCCCGCAACACATCAATCACCACCGCCGCATCGTCACCGGTAAGGCGCGGGCAATCCTGCCAGCGGCTCACCACCTCCACCCGCTCCACGCCGACACGCGTCAAGGCGTCGCCGCCTCGGGCGTTGTCCCCATCACCTGCTGAAAGTACAAGCGCAGCGTGTCTCCTCGCAGCCCCACGCGCAGAGCCTCCAACGCCAGCACATCGGGCGGCGCGATGTTGCCCAGGTTGACGTTGGGCCCGAACCGCAGAATCAGTTCCTGCTGTTGGGGCTTGTTCGGCGCCTCCCACATCAACCGTCCCGGGTCTGACACATGACTCACCATCTGCTCCAGTTCATCCTCCAGGATGCGACCCTCCGCATCATAAATTACGACGCCCTGTCCGCTCTCCCGGCCCTCGACGATCACAAAGTCGGCGCCCGCCTCCAAATCGTCCTCCACCTGGGACCATAGATGCAAGTCCGGCACGCGATCCCGAGGGTCCTTTTTCCCAACCTCGCTCACGACTAAGCGAAACCCGAGGTCGCGCGCGCGGATGATGGTCTCTCGGCGGACGTCGGCCCCGACGGTGATCGTGCCGTCCGACACTTCGATGCCCGTGAATCCCAGATTCTTGGCGCGTTCCAAGTAGTCGGGCAGCTTGCCCTGGAGGAGGGCCAACTCTAAAAAGGTGCCGCCGGGAAAAATGTCAAGATTATAGGACTTGACCAGCTCGATCTTCTGGCGCAAGAGACGCGTGCTGTAAAACGCCGAGGTGCCGAAGGTGAGCTTGATTTGATCGACATAATCGGCAGCCAGTTCCAGCAGGTCTCGGGTGTCGGTCAGCCCCGTACCCTTGTCGATCACCATGGTCATGCCCCGACGCCGTGGGGTTTGTTCGCGGTTCGCATGGGGAAAATCCAAAATGCCGGCCCAGGCCTTCTCGTGGCCATCGGGCATGTCGGCGTGTTCGCTGCGATCGATCATGGCTTCCTCCTCCGCCGGCTGCATCCGGCCGGCTGTTCGCCGCAGTCTATTCGCGGCAATGGATGGTCGCCACCCCAGCAAGCTGCCCGATTTCCGGGTAGAGGAACCGGACAGCTTAGATCTGTCAGAAGGAGGAACGCGCCCATGCATGACGCACAAACACGGGACAGTGCATCGCCCTCCCACGCGGCGTCGGCGTCTCCCCGCCGACGCCCCCGCGGCGCTTCGCCCAAACTGGCGGTGCTCAGTCTGGTCCCCTTCATCATGGTTCTGGGCAACTCGATGCTGATCCCGGTGCTGCCGAAAATGATGGCCGTGCTGCACATCAGTCTGTTTCAAGCGGGCTTGGTCATCACCGCGTTCTCCATTCCCGCGGGCGTGGTGATTCCATTGGCCGGCGCGTTGTCGGACCGGGTGGGGCGCAAGGTGGTCATGGTCCCCGCCCTCGCCGTCTATGGCCTGGCGGGTCTCATGGCCGGCGCCGTCAGCTGGATCACGCCGCACGCGTACGCCTGGATCATCGTCTTTCGCATCGTGCAGGGTATTGGCGCGGGAGGAACCTATCAACTGGCCATGGCCGTGGCGGGCGACATTTACCAGAGCCGCGCCCGGGCCCGAGCCCTGGGACTGTTGGAATCGGCCAACGGCCTCGGCAAGGTGGTGTCCCCCATTGCCGGCTCGGCCGTGGCGCTGGTCATCTGGTTCGCCCCGTTCTTCGTCTACGGCCTCCTGAGCTTTCCCATCGCGGCCGCCGTCTGGTGGGTCATCCGGGAACCGGCGCAGAAGCCGTCCACGGGGTCGTTCAGCCAGTATTGGCAAGGGATTCGACGCGTGTTCCGGCGCAAGGCCCCCTCTATCGCGGCGACATTCCTGGCCGGATCCGCGGTCCTCTTCATTCTGTTCGGCGTGTTGAGCTACCTGGCCGACGTCTTGGAAAAGCAGTACGGCATCAGTGAGTTCCCGCGGGGCCTCCTGATTGCGGTGCCCGTGCTCTTTTCCGCCATCACGTCCTACGTGTCCGGCACCATCCTGCAAAAGCGTCTGGCGCGCTGGGCCCGACCGGTGGTCGCGGGGGGGCTCGCGCTCATCGCGGTGGCGATGGTGGCTGAGGCGTTCTTGGGCAATCCGTACGGGGCGATGGCCGCCCTCATCGTGCAAGGGGTGGGCACCGGGGCCACGCTCCCCTCCATCAACACCCTGGTGACCAGCGCCACCCGCACCGCGGAGCGGGGCGTGGTGACGAGCCTGTATGGCTCGGTCCGATTTTTTGGCGTGGCCATGGGCCCTCCGGTCTTCGCCCTGGCCATGACGCACCGGCCGGCGATCTTCTTGGGCGCGGCCGGACTGGCCCTGCTCACGGCTCTCATCGCCTGGTTCGTGATCAGCGAGCGCACCATGCTACCGCACTCGCTGCGCGCCGGTGACGCCAACGGTTCGCCGTCCTGACCGCGCCGGCATCCCAACGGCTCCCAAACCGCGCAATATGTTGCAAGCATATTTGATTGGCGGTTCGGGACACTACAACCACCATGGGAAATGGAGGTGAGAGGTCAATGGCACGTGGCAGCAACACCAGCGGTCGCGCCGTCGTCCGGGAAGCGGAGACGGCTCTTGACCACTTCAAATATGAAGTGGCGCGCGACATCGGCGTACGGGTGCCCGAAGACAACTATTGGGGCGAACTGCCGTCCCGGGAGTGCGGCGCGGTCGGAGGACAGATGGTCCGCAAGATGATTGAGATGGCCGAAGAGTCCCTGGCCGGTCGGACCCGCCGTCCCCGCTGAGCTCCCTTTCCCGGCAATGGTTACCGCGTGTACGGCCCAGGGGCGCGGGGACAATAACATTGCAAAGGAGGTGAAATCGAATGGCACAGGGTAGCAACACCGGCAACCGCGCTTTGGTCCGCGGAGCGGAACGGGCCTTGGACCAGTTCAAGTACGAAATCGCGCATGAACTGGGTTTGCAGGGTGCCGACGACGGTTACTGGGGCGACATTCCCGCCCGGCAGTGCGGCGCCGTCGGCGGTCACATGGTCCGCAAGATGATTGAGATGGCGGAGCAGCAGTTGGCGGGGCACGGCCGGTAACGTCTCGATGCGGCCTCCTCAAAAATGGGCGGGCGACCGTCCATTTTTCTACGCCCAAACCGCTGCGATCCGCAAATGACCCCATACAGTGGACGGAGTCGCCGGCCCCCGCTACCGTCGTCCTGGGGAGCTTCCCCGACGGGCGGAAGGTAGGAAGGCCGGATGGATCGGAATCGCATGCGCGTCGGGCTCCGGTGGTGCAAACTGGGCGCCCTGGGCGTTCTCGGCCTGTTGCTCCTCGGAGTCCGGGCGGCCGGCGGGCCCGACCCCACCGTCTCCCACCTCGCCGGCTTCGTGGTGCTGTATGATCCCGCGTCGCTCCAGTCGTGGCAGACGTACGCGATGCGGTCCGCGAGCGACACGACGGCCCCCTCCGCGCTGAGCGGGCTCGGCCGCGACCACGAGTGGTTCCGCACGCCGTCGAGCGTCTCTTCGCACAGGTTGAGCG
>DAHVOH010000144.1 GCA_027318915.1 Clostridiales bacterium | reverse complement strand
GCGGTGCCATGCAGGTTCAACAACGGCGCTTTCAGTCCGTCCGCAAAGTGGGCCGGCGACGCTTGCTGGTAGTGAACAGCGTTGGCGCTGCTCCGGGGCCCCCCGAGCCGACGCTGCCAGAACCGGACGGTGCCGGACGCCTCCGGACCCGGGTGGGCCAGCGGCTCGAAATCCCAAATGCCGGCGATGTTGACGCCCATGCGAAACACCTCCGGGAACTTGGTCAATGCGGCGAGTGTCAGGTATCCGCCATAGCTGAGCCCCCACACTCCGACATGGTCCGCGCTCACCTCGGGCAGGCTCTTGAGATACTCGGCACCGGCCACCACATCGTCCAGGTCGCCCTGACCGAGGGCCTGGAAGTTGGCTTGTTCGTAGGCGGTCCCATAGCCGGTCCCCCCGCGGTAGTCCACGGACAGAATGACATAGCCCTGCTGGACCAGGTATTGATTCCATGCGTGAAACACGGCGTAGGCGTGCATGGGGTGAAACCCCGCCCGCATTTGCCGCATGGGTCCGCCGTGAATGAAGACCAGAGCCGGCCCGGGGTTGACGTTGGCGGTGTTCGGACGGTAGAGGTCCGCGTGGAACCGAAACCCGTCGCGACTGGTCAGTTCAAGGGGCTCCGGCTCGACCAGCGTGGCTCGGCTCCAGATTTCGGGCATGGAATGCGTGACCCGCGTGGCCTCGCCACCGTCGAGGGGCTGCAGGTAGACATCGAGGCTTTGGCGAGCGGTGGCGCGAAGATAGGCGATGCGTCGCCCATCGGGCGAGATGGCCGGATGCACATGGGTGCCCGGGGTCCGGGTGATTTGGCGGCACGTCCGGTCGGCCCGGTCAAACAGGTGGACATGGCGGTCCTGGAGCGATCCGCCGTGGCTGGATGCAAACGCCAACCACCGCCCGTCGGCGGAGAACGTCGGCTGTTCGTGCTCATCCCCATGATCCTCGTGCGGACCGGGAAGCACGACGGTGCGTTCACGATCCTTGCGATCCCACACGATCAAGTGCGGCCAGCCGTCCACACCGGCCACAAAGGCGACCGCATCGCCGCGCGGAGACACCGCCATCTCGCCCAGCACGACGAGTCCGTGGTCGCCCGCTTCCTCGTAAATGGGCTCCTCACCGCCGTCCGCCACGTGGATCAGGACAAGTTGCCGGCGCGTGGCCGTACGGGCCAGACGCTGGGCCGCCACCGTGCCGGCGTCCAGCCAGCCAACCTGACCGGGCACGTCGGCCCAATCGCTCTCGAAGAGGCAATCGCCGGTTGTCCCATCCAGGATGTGGAGCTGCCGATCGCCTCCCCGACGCATGACAGTGACAAGAATCTGCTCCCCGTCGGGGCTCCACTGGGCTGACGAGACGATCTTGTGGGGCATGGGGAGGTGGGAGACCAGACAGCCGTCCGGCGACTTCGGATTCAGCACGGCGAGCTGCCCGTCGCAGACGAGAGCGATGCGGCCGCCGATCGAACGGGCCACCGCGGTGACCGGAGCCTGCCCGTGCCACAGGACGCGGGGATTCCGATCGTAGGACACCTCAACGACGTCTCCGCCCGCCGCGTAGACGGCGCCTTCGTCTTCCAGGTCGTATCCGGCCACACGGTCGTCGGGTCGGGACATGCGGGACGGCTCCGCGCCGACCCCCGCCATCCATAACTCGGGGCGTCCGTCGACGACGTACACAAACCAGACATGCTCACCCGGCCCATCCCACCGGACGGACTCCGGGTGCCGAATGTCCAGGATGTCTCGAATCGTGAGCGCGGAGTCCGGCATGAGCGCACCTCCCGCGGAAAATGAGTGAGCGATCTGTGCGACTGGCCCGCAGAGCCGCTCCGGGTTTCTCGGGATCTTCGGATTCTGGGTCGTGGTTTCCTGCCCAAGCGCGCGCCGACAGCTGACGATCCGGCACGACCTCCCGAGCCGCTTCCCGTCGCGCGGCGCGGTGCCGCCGGGATTGGTGCCGTACAGAGGAAGGTGTCCTCAGACCCCCGCCGGATCCGCTCAAGCCCGCGTCTATGACCAAGACCGGATCCGGGCGACTCGCAGAAAAGCGTTGGAGCATGCTGCTTTGGGGTCACCCACGGCGCTCCGCCCGCCTCGGTCGCGCGGAGACGACGCCCACCCGCTTTCGGAGGCGGGCGACGGCCACGGGGCCGTCCCCACCGCGTGAGGCCGGGCGCGGTAGCTTTTATCCGGCGCTACGGCATGTCCGTCTGATGTCGGCGAACACGATGGGCAGGTGGCGTTCCTCCCGTTGGCGCCAAAGGGCTCTCCAAGGCGTACGCGTCGGCGGCTGTCCGCTCTAAACCGGCTGCCGGCCACGCGGGGATGGATGCCGGCGCACCACCAAACGAGGACAGGCTCTCGGGCCGGTGAGAGCCGACTCGTGGGCGGCCAAGAGCCGGGTTGTTGACCGAACAGGCACCCCACGGCCGATTCCGGCGCGGCCACCGTAACGATCCGGCGGGCTTGGCGGCACCGAGCCAACATCCCAAGCGGGTTAGGGACTCAGGTGTCGCCGAACGGCAGCCGGACACGATCGCAGGGGGCACTGTGCAAGGCGGGCGGACTGTGAGAGGCTGAGGCCAGGCAGCCGCCATGGCGACTGTGCCCGCATAGGGCAAGCGTGGACGCCGAGCCTCCCTGGCTCCAATACGGCGCGGACGGAGGGTTGCCGATGGATGTTCGGGAAGGGCGGCTAAGCGCTCTGCAGCCCATCATCCAGACCTTCGTGTCTCGTCACTGGACCGGTCGGAGCTGGCGCCACGTCGGCAACGTGGCCTGGGCTCGGTGTGCCATTCCTGCGGAGGCCGACCCGCCCGCCGCGGTTTGGATGGTCAACGGGGAAACTTCGGCGGCGGCCTGGGTCGAAGACGGCAACAGCCTGGAATGGGTGACGACGGAGCAGCCCGAGGTTGTCCGTCACGTCTTAAACTGGTTTGTCGACCGGTTCACCGCGCGGCCATTGTTTGCGACGGTGCTGGAGCACCAGGCCATGGTCCTCGGGGTGCTGCGCGACCAAGGCTTCATACCGGACGCAGGCGGGCCCTATTTCGTGCACATGTGGCGCTCTCTGACCGACCTGCCGGCGATCGGTCCCTTGCCGGAGGGTTTCCATGCCCGATCCATGCGCGGACCCGCAGACCTGGAAGCCCGCGTCGCCGTCCACCGCGCCGCTTGGCATCCCTCCGGAATGACCGTGGACCGGTACCGTGCGTTGATGGCTGACGCGGCGTATCGTTCAGCGTTCGACTGGGTCATCGAAGGGCCCGGGGGAGACTTTGTCGCCGCGGCTCTGTTGTGGGTCGATCCGGCGCACCAAGCCGGCCTTTTGGAGCCGGTGGGCACCGATCCCCGCTATCGGCGCCGGGGACTGTCGCGTGCCGTCTGCCTGGCGGCGCTTCATGAACTGCGCCGCCAGGGTGGGGTGCAGGCCGTGGTGCAACCCCGAGGCGACGATGACTATCCGGTGCCCTACCGGCTGTATCGGGGGCTCGGGTTCATGCCTGTGACCCGGACGGTGACCTTTCGACGGGAGACATGATCGTCCGTCGGCGTCGTGACGTGCCGATGGCCGCTTTCGCGCCTCTGTGGGTGGCCGATTGGCGGAAGAGTTCGGCGTCTCTGTCGGGTGGGGATCCCCGCGGGGAGTATCGGTCTTGGTCATCTATGGGGCCTCACGGGCAAGGTCTGCCAAGACCGGGAGCGTGACGCCGGATCCCCCGTCGGCCGGCGCATGGGCAGGAATGGACCCGGTTCATGCCGCTCAGGGTCTCCGCCAATTCGATCGGTGAGGCGGTCGACCCGATACCATGCCGGGCGCGACACCACGTGTGCACGTGTGGATCCCGGCCCCGCGGACTTGGAACGCATGGTTTATCTTGACCACGACCAAGCGGGCGGCTTCAGATTCAGAAGGGAGACGCCCATGCCTCTCGGGGCACTCACAGGAATGAAAAAGGGGCTTGGGGAATAGCGGGGATAGCCTTCGACCGCGATCGGTGATCCCTCTGGTGCCACGAGCCCGCAAGGGAGACGGATTCCGGCCACGCCGAGCACTCACGATTGGTGCCGCGCCCGCAGGGGCCGAGCCCGTAGAGGAGAATTCTCGACCGCTCCGTGGCTGTCGGAGGCGCATCCTGAGGAGGGTTTGGACAGTGGACGTGTATGTGACCCATGGGGCGGGCCTGGATATCCATAAGAAGCTCATTGTCGCCACGGTGTTCACCCCCACCACCACGGAGACGCGGTCGTGTGGGACGCTCACCATCGAGTTGCTGGCGCTGGGGGATTGGCTCACCGACCTGGGCGTGACCCACGTGGCGATGGAAGCTACCGGGGTGTACTGGAAGCCGATCTATAACGTGCTGGAGCCGTACGAGTTTCAGGCCGTGTTGGTGGTCAATCCCCAGCAGATTAAAGGGATGCCAGGGCGCCAGACCGACGTGCAGGACAGTCAGTGGATCGCGTCGTTACTGCGATTGGGGCTGCTGAAGGGCAGCTACATTCCCGCCCGGTCCCAGCGGGAGGTGCGGGAACTCGTGCGGTATCGTAAGAGCCTGACCCAAGCGCGGACCACGGAAGCGAATCGGGTCCAGAAGGTGTTGGAAGGCGCGAACATCAAGCTCAGCAGTCTGATCAGCGATGTGCTGGGGAAGTCGGGCACCCGCATCTTGCACGCGCTCGCGACCGGCGAGACCGACCCGGAGGGGCTCGCGGGCTATGCCGACCCGCGCATTCGGGCGGATCATGCTGCCCTCGTCGAGGCCGTGCGGGGGGTCGTGGGCGCCCACCAGCAGTTCATGCGGGGCTGGCAGCTGAAACACCTGGCCTTCCTGGATACCG
>DAHVOH010000143.1 GCA_027318915.1 Clostridiales bacterium | reverse complement strand
GGGGGAACGTCGCCCGCAGCCGTCGACCCGGCTTTGCCCGCGCTGGCCGAGAACTTGGCGATTCCCGCCTGCCAGCCCGTCAGAAACTCCGCGATCTTGGTGACGCCCTGCATGGTCTGGGACCAATAGCCCATCGCCTTGTTGATGTTGCTGCTGATTTTGTCGATGGAGGTCTGCAACACCGGCCCGCTGGCCAGCGCGTGCCCCAGCGTCTTCTGCATCGACGTGCGCGTGGCCGCCTCCTGGTGCATGAGTTGCTGGCGGCCCTGCGTCGTCGTCGGATGCTCCCGCTGCAGCTGCCGGTAGTGCGCCAGTTCATGGCCCCATGTGGCGGGCAACTTGCCGTGCAGGGTCTTGGACGCCTGCGCCGCCAAGGCCGCGAGCCCCTGCGGACCGCCGACGCGCGTGGCATTGGCCACCGAACTAAAGAGCCCCATCGCCCCGCGCTTGTCGAGCGCCGTGTACGTCCCGGTGACGTTGCCGCCGCCGATGGTCCGCGCCAAGGCCGCCGTGGCGTTGGCTTGCGGATTCACGCCGTGGCCCTGCGTCGCCGTGTAGTACCACGCGGCCTGCGACGGCGACAGGTGGAGCATCTGCCCCAGCAAGTCCATGGCCATCGACGTTTGCGAGCCCAGATTCCACTGGCCGCCCGCGAGGCTTCCGTGAAAGCCCCCCGGGAGCAACCGGCTTTTCACGGCGCCGATCATCGCCGCCGCGTTGCTTTGGTGGGTGACGGGGTTGACGCCCCCAAGACCATACGACTGCAGCATCTGCTCTTGCCAGAAGCTGAGCCGGTTGCCCGGATTCAGCGCCTGGTACATGAACAGTTGGCCGGCCGCGCCCGCGCCGGGGCTCTGGATGCCGCCGCTCACGGTGTTCAGCAGCGACGCGCCGTTCATGCCCTGCAGGCCCGGCACGCCCGTCTGGTTCAACTGCGTCGCGAGGTTGGCGATGAGTTGCGGGTGCGGTGGCGTCACCGTCTGCTGGGCCAGCGTCTGATTCAGGGACAGGAGTTCCTGCAAGACCTGTGCCTGGCGTCCCGGCATGCGCCCCGCCGCCGTGGCATTGGCCACCTGCGCCGCGAACGTCGCCGGGTTGAGCGGCGCATGGCGCCCGAACGTGAGGCCCATGGTGGCCGCTTGGCCAAACTGACCGGCCGTCTGCGTCGGCGAGAGACCATAGCCAAACGCAAATCCCTGGATGTTCGTGAGCGCGTTGGACAGCCCGTGCGTGCCGATGTTGCCCACGGCGCCGCTGTACGTCTGGGCCACTTGGGTCATCTGGCTCATCGACTCGGCAAAGTTCCAGCCCGAGCGGTTCACGGTCATGCGGAGCGTGTTGAACGATTCGCCCAGCGTGCCGACGCTCTTCTGCAGCGCCGAAAACGCGGGCGCCTGGCTCATGTAGCTGGACCAGCCCTGCGTCGCCTGGCCGCCCAGATACGCCAAGGCGGCGCCGCCGACGACGCCACCCGCCACGCCGAGGGCGGCTCCGGCCGCCCCCCCCGCCAGGCCTCCGGCGACATCCGTCGCCGCGCCGCCCCCGGCCGCCGCCGCTTCCGCGCTGGTGCCCGTCAAGCGCCCCAGCGTCTGGCTGGCGCCGCGCAGGCCCACGCCCTGCAGGAGGCGGTGGGTGGCCGTCCACGCGGGCCGCAAGCCCGGCGCCGCTGCCCCTCCCGCGCCCGCGCTGGCGGTTGGCCCCAGCGTCTGCTGGATCGCCGCCAGCGTCTCGCGGGTGGCGTCGGCGGGCGTGAGCGCGCCCCACTGTTGTTGGTAGTGGGCCGCCGCCGCCGACATCGTGTCGGGGTTCGCGTTCATGCGATCCAGCGCCCGCGTGGCCGCCATGCTGGTGGCGGGGACCGGGCTGTTGAACGCATGCAACGCCTGGTGATAATGGCTGAGCAGCGGCTTCATCTGGGCCGTGCCGCCGCCGCTCTGCAGAATTTGGTCCAACTGCGGCAGAATGGGCTGGATCGTGGTCTCGAAGTCGCTCAAGAATTGGCCGCTGTTCATCAGCGATGGCGCGCTGCCGCCGCCCTTGCGCGGGCGCCGCACGGATCGCGGCGCGGGGGCGGAGGGCTCGTCGAACGCCGGGTCGTCCCACGGGGCGCCGGGCGTCCTGGGGGCTGGCGGCCCGGGGGTCGCGGGGGCGGGACGGCCGCCGCCGCCCGGGATGTGGGGCACCGGACCGCCTCCACCCGGCGCCGGAGCCCCCCCGGGCGCGGGCCAATGGAACTTCTGGGCCGCCTGGCTCATCCGCTCCATGTCGTCGGCCATGGCCTTGATGCGCCGGGCCAGCGCGTCCACTTGCGTCGTATCGACTTTGGGGGTAATGCGGATTTCTTCGTCCACGCTCTACCCCTCCTCGGGCGGCGGAATCACCACGGGCTCGGCGTCATCCTCCGCGCCCTCCGGCTCCACCCCGGGTGCCTGCCAGGCGGCGATGAAAGCGTCCCGCGCCGCCTCGTCACTGGGATCCAGAGTGCCGTCGGCGCACGCCGCCAGATAGGCCGTTTGGAGCGCCTCTTTTACGGGATCGACGGATGGCAGTTGGTGCCACGCGCGCCACGCCAGGTACTCCGTTTCTAGCTCCTCGACGGTGAGTCCCGCGAGACGCGGATCATGGCGCGGGATCTGATACGTCTGGCGGTACCACCACATCAGACTCTGGCGCAGTTGATCCGCCAGCGTTTCCCGCTGCTGGGGCCACGTCGCCACGAAAGGAATCCTCCCAGGCGCGGTATTGGTCCCATACCGCGCCTAGAAGATCCGCGTCCGCCTGGTCCTCCCACCGGAAATCCGGGGGGGCCTGGACGGTCGCGACCTCCACCGTGGCGCGCATGTGCGCCGCCACTTGATATTGCTGTGCGACGGTATCGACGGGCGCGCCCCCCAGGAGTTGGGCGACCCGGCCGCCCACCCGCAATTGGTCATCGAACCCGAGTCGCCGGAGCACCCAAGTGCGGCCGTCCACGGTCACGCGCGTCCGGAGCTTGGCATCGACCACGTCGTACATGGACTAGACCCCCCCGGTGCCTTGCACGTCTACGCCCATGAAGGTCGCTGTCTTGCGGTAAGCCTGGTTCGCGGCGGCGGTGATCGTGTTGCTGTCGAACTGGCAGCCGATCGCGGTCTTCAGGATGGCGCCAGCCAGCGTATCCGACAGTTGCGCGGTAAAGGGCGGGATTTTGGCGATGTCGGTGAGACTCTCCGTCGGCTCCACGCCAATGGCGCTGAAACTCTGCGCAAAGAGCATGAGCCCCGAGACCGTGACGGTCACCGTGATGCCGCCCGGCACGAGGATCTGGATGCCGGTGCCGGCCTGGCCCTCGTACTGCTGGCCCACCGAGTAGGTGAGCGTCCAATTCTGCCAGCCCGCGATCTTGACGTTGTTCAAGAACGCCTCTCCGTAGTTGCCGGAGAAGAGCTGCTGGTTGCCGATTTGTACCTGTGCCATGGGCTCTCCTCCTCGCTACGCGACGGCCGTGTCCACCGAGGCGGACAGCAGCACGGTCGCAAAGTCGGCCACCACGGTGGGGCTCACGGGGGCTTGCACGCTAATCACGGTGCCGCTGATGGATACGCCGATGTCCTTGGTGGCGGGGGCGGCGAAAATCAGCGGGTGCGGCGGGGTCGCGATCGTGCGGAACAGCGTCACCAGCGTGTCTTGCACCCGGCCGGCCGTGGTCGCGGTGATGGGTTTGCCGATGAAGATGGCCAACGCCTGCTGGACCTGCGCCTCGATCGTGAAGGTCTCGTTGACGGCCTGCCACTGGATCGCGTCCGCCGTGGCCGCCGGGTTCACGGCCGCCGTCGTCTGGTCTTTGACCACGATGAATCCGCCCTGGCTGGGCTTCACCACGAGGCAGCCCCCCTGGATGAGCTGATCGATGACCGGGGGTGAAAACGTCTGGTCCAGGCCAATGGCGTTGACGCGCACAAACGTGGTGGACTGGTCCAGCGGCTGCCCCAAGTGCATCGCCGCATGCGCGGCGGCCACGACATTGGGTGGGTAGGTGATCGTGCCGCCGGTGGGCGTCGCCTGAATCCACCCCTGCACGACGTACGCCGTGTAGCGTTGCGCCAGCGAACTGGCCGCGCTCAGCGCGTCGGCCACGGCGGTGTTCGTCGAACCGCCCACCGCGCCGGAGCGCCCATGGCCCAGGTTGTGCATCAGGATGCAGTGCGCTTGGTTCATCGCCCAGATGCTGCTGGACGTGGTGATGGGCACGACGAGCAACGGCGCCGTCTGGGCCTGCAGCGCCGTGTAGGCCGCCTGCCAGTCGCTGTTGGCCGCCGTACCCGTCGTGCCGCCCGCGAAGTAGGCGAACGTGCCCAGCGTGGCCAGCGTGGTCGCATTGGCCGCGCGGGTGGCCGTCACCAGGGGCTGGGCGCCGCTGTTGAGCCACGCCACCACCGCCGCAATGTTCGCCGTGAGCGCCGTGCCCCCGCTGGTCACGGCCAGCGCCGTCACGTTGTCGAACAACGCCGCCGTGGGATCGTTCGGATTCGGGTCCGTCACCGTCGCCACGAAATTCGCCTGCTGGTTCACCTGGTTGGCGAATTGCTGGACGGTCGGCGCCGTGGTGAAGTCCACGGAAAACACGGCGGAGGGCGTGGCCCCGGCCGACACGCTCGCGCTGCTGTCCGTCACGGTGATGGTCACGGCGGTCAATGCGCTGCCCGTGTAGGCGATGGTCACCGGTGTCAGTGCCAGGTTGTTCGCCGTGTAGCTGTCGCCGCTTTGGTCGTCCGCCACGGTGATGCTGTAGCCGGCCGTGGTGCCCGAGGCCACCGCCCACTTGATTTGGTTCGCGGGCGTGCCCCACCGGGTGGTGAGCCCACTCACCTGCGCGACGGCGGAGCCATTCGCCAATGTGGCGCTCGCTTGCGCGGTCGGGTTGACGTTCCACAC
>DAHVOH010000142.1 GCA_027318915.1 Clostridiales bacterium | reverse complement strand
CAGGCGACTTCGGCACCGCCGAAGCGGTCGTGGACGGCGTCGCGCAACCTTGCAAGTATCTTACCGTGAGCTTCCCGTACAGCAACGCGGGCTACCTGCCGTGGTTTGGCGGCGAAACGGCCGAGTATCTCCTGACGGGCCTGCAGGCCGTGTTCGCGCGGCTCGGGGGCGTCCCCCGGCGGGGTGTCTTCGACAACGCCTCGGCGGTGGGCCGCAAAGTGGCGGACGGCGTGCGGCTCACGGAACTGTTCCAACGGTTCCAGGCCCCCGACCGGTTCGCGGTGACCTTGTGCAATCCCTACAGCGGGCACGAGAAGGGGCACGTGGAAAACCAGGGGGGCTACTTACGCCGCCATCTGCTCGTCCCCCGGCCCACAGTCGTCGACCTGCCCGCGTTTAACCACGAACTCCTCGCCCGGTGTGAGGCCGATTGGGCCCGTCCCCATTACAAAAAGCACACCCTCATCGCCACGTTGGTCCAGGAGGATCGCGCGGCGCTCGGCCCTCTCCCGCGGGCCCGCTTGGATCCCGTCCGCTATGTCACCGTCCAGACCGACGGATACGGGACGTGCGGGTGGGATGGGGCGCATTACTTCTCGACCGCGCCGGAATATGCCCATCGGACGGTCACGGTCCAGGTCGGCGCCTACACGGTGACAGCACTGGCGCCCGATGGGACGGTCATCGCCACGCACCGCCGGCGGTTTGGCAGCCGGCGGACAGACCGTATCGATCCCCGGACGCAGCTCGCCCGGCTCGCCCGAAACCCCGGCGCGTGGGGCCACAGCGCCGTGCGGGAGCAGGCACCGGCCGACTTCCGCACCCGCCTTGACACGGTTGCGCGGGACGCACGCCGCGCGGTGTGGCACGTGTGGGCGACGCTCCACGGGCCATACGGCGAAGCGGTGGCCCTGCAGGCGCTCACCGAAGCCGTCCAGCGGGGCCGGGCGGTGGTCGCCGACGCGACGGTGCTGGCCGCCCGGCTCGCGACGTGGGGGCCGGACCGTCCGGCAGATCCCGGACCGGATCGGCACGCCGATGACGCGGCGCTCCTACCTCAGGGGGTGGGATCATGCTCGTCGCGCCGGCCGAACGTCTTGCCCGCCGCCAACGCGTCGCGGCCGCCTGTCGGCGGCTGTCCCTCAGCCCACAGGCCGTGACGCTCTGTGAACAGGCGCGACCGAGTCCAGAAGCTTTCCTGATGACCGTCCTCGAAGCGGCACGGGCCCATCGGGAGACGCAACGGCGCACGCGGCTCCTGAATCGGGCGGGCTTCCCGACGCTCAAGACCCTGGACGGCACTGACCGGACTCCCGTCCAGCTCCCGTCCACCGTGACGTGGGCCGACTGGGAGACCGGGGCCTACCTCACCGCGGCCCGGAATCTGGTGCTCTTCGGCCCCGTCGGCACCGGGAATTGTGCCAAGCTCCGGGTTATGGAAAGTCAGGACCGCCACACCGCGTAATCCCCGGGATGGAGGCCAGGATCCTTCGCATAACCCCGTACGATGAAGGGGAGCGTCGACCCACCCATTTTGTCGTGAGGAGGCATCCGGATGGACCCGCATCCCCCGTTACCGCTCGAGGAGATCGTCACCGGCGTCCTCGATGAATTGGACCGGCATCGCTCTTCGCAGTCGAGTCGCGACAGCTACCGGCGCTTCTACCAGCGCTTGCTGCACTGGACCCGCGCCCAGGGCATTACGACGTGGTCGGAAGCTGTGGGCTCACAGTTTCTCGCGGCCCAGTACGGGGTCACGTGGGTCGACCTCCCCGTTCCCCCACCGCGCCGATACCGGCCTCTCCTACGGTTTCTGCGATGTCTCAGCACCTATCAGCACCACCGGACCTTGGAGCGGCGCCATCACCCTAAGCCGCCCTACACGCCCCCGGCGGGGTTCCAGGCGGCCTGGACGGCGTTCCAGGCCGAATGTGGGCGCCGCGGATACTCGCTGTGGGCGGCGCGGACGCGGGAAGCCCGTCTCGCCGCCTTCCTCGACTACGTGGCCCGCCAAGGGGTCACCACGGTGGACACGCTCACGGCGGCCCATCTGAGTCAGTACACGGCGGCCTGCCTCGGTTCCCACCCCACAACGGTCGCCGCCCTGCTCACCAACATCCGCACGTTCCTGCGCTTCTGCCACCAGGCGGGGTTCCATTCTATAGATCTGAGCGCCGACGTACCGCGTTTGCGCAGCGGGCACTATGAACGGCTGCCCAGTGTCTGGCCCCGGGACGCCGTACCGCGGCTGCTCGCCGCGGTCGATCGCGGCAATCCCACGGGCAAGCGCGACTACGCCATTCTCCTGTTGGCGGCGCGCCTCGGGCTCCGGGTGGGGGACATCAAAGCCCTCCGGCTCACGGCGCTCCATTGGGACACGCAGACCCTGGAGTGGGTGCAGCAGAAAACGGGCCGGGCCGTGACGGCCCCGCTGCTGCCGGACGTCGGGTGGGCGCTCATCGACTACCTCCAGCACGGCCGGCCCCCGACGGACGCCCCCGAAATCTTCGTCCGCCATCAGGCCCCGTTTGAACCCTGCGGGCGCCACGCCAACCTCCACACCCTGGTGACGAAGTCCACCCGTCGGGCGGGGATTCCCATCCCGCGAGGGCGCCATGGGTTGCACGCCCTCCGGCATAGCTTGGCCAGCGCCCTGTGGGACGCCGGCACGCCGTTGCCCGTCATTGCGGAGGTCCTGGGGCATGTGAGCACGCACAGCACGCACGTCTACCTGCATGTGGACCAGGAGGCCTTGCGGCGCTGCGCCCTCAATCCGGAGGAGGTGTTGGCATATGTCGACGACTGACACCCCCCGGTTTACCAGTGGCCTGGCCCCCGCCCTCACCGGCCTGGTGGCCGAGAAGCGGGGGGTGGGGTATGACTATGCGGCGACCGCGGCGGATCTCCAGCAACTCGACCGATTCTGCCGGGCGACCGGTCACCAGACGCTCACCCTCCCCCGCGATCTCGTCGCGGCCTTCATTGCGAAACGGCCGCACGAAACGGAGACGAATCGGCACCACCGCCAGACGCTCGTCCGACTGGTGGGCGAGTACCTGCCGCGGCACGGCGTCCCGGCCAACGTGCTCCCGCGCGGAGGGCAGGGGCCGACGCCGGCGCCCTATGTCCCGCACATCTTCACCCGGGCGGAACTCCGCGCCTTCTTCCAGGCGGTCGACACTCTGTCGCGCGAGCCCGCGGCGCCGCACCGCCATCAGGTGTACCCGGTGTTGTTCCGGCTGCTATATGGGTCGGGCCTCCGGGTGTCCGAAGCCGTGGGGCTGAGGGGGCAGGATGTGGACACCACGGCCGGCTGGGTACACATCCGGGCGGGCAAATTCGGGAAGGAGCGACGGGTCCCGCTGCATCCGGCCCTCACCGCCCGGTGTCAGGGCTATGTCGCCACCGTCCTCGGGACGATTCCCCCCGACGCGTCGTTCTTGCCGGCCCCGCATGGCGGGCCGTACACACCCGGGACTGTCTACACGGCCTTTCGGCAGCTGCTGTGGACGGCCGGCATCTCGCCCGGGGGTCGGGGCCACGGTCCCCGCCTCCACGACCTGCGACACACGTTCGCGGTCCATTGTCTGCGGCGGTGGGTGGAGGACGGCACCGACCTGTCGGTGGCGCTGCCATACTTGTCGGCTTACCTCGGCCACACCGGGCTGCGCGGCACGCAGGACTATCTCCGGTTGACCGCGGAGTTGTACCCGACCCTGGCGACCCAGCTGACCCGGCAGTTCGGGGGGGCATTCCCGAGGTGACGCCATGAAGCCGACGGACTTCGCCCGACTCCTGACCCGGTACTTGGGCCAGTACCTTCCCGGGCCACGCAACCTCAGCCCGCACACGATTCAGTCCTACCGCGACACCTTCACCTTGCTGCTACGGTACGGGCGCGACCAGCGCGGGTGGGTGCCCGAAGCCCTGACCCTGGCGGCGCTGGACCGCCCCGGTCTGGAAGGGTTCCTCGACTGGCTCGAGCAGGCCCGCCATTGCAGCATCGCGACGCGGAACCAGCGCCTGGCCGCGCTCCATGCGTTCTTCCGGTATGTGGCGGTCGAAGCCCCGGAGCACCTGGCGACGAGCCAGCGGATCCTGGGCATCCCGTACAAGCGGACGGCGGCGCCGGTCGTCGGGTACCTGACGCCGTCCGCCCTCCAACGCCTGTTGACCCAGCCGGACCGGACGACGCGGGACGGGCGGCGGGACGCGGTCTTGCTGGCCGTCCTCTACGATACGGGCGCTCGGGTCCAAGAGCTCCTGGATCTCGTCGTGCGCGATTGCCGCCTCACCGCGCCCGCCGTCGTCACGCTGACCGGCAAGGGCCGGAAAGGGCGGCAGGTCCCGCTCATGGCGCCCACGGTCGCCCTCCTCACGGCGTACGTGGCGGAGCGGCGGTTGGACCGCCACCCCGAGCATCCGCTCTTCTTCAACCGGCAACGGCGACCGCTCACGCGGGCGGGCGTCACCTATATCCTGACCAAGTACAGCGCCCAGGCCCGGGCCGAGGACGCGGCGGGGTTCCCGGCCCGCGTGACGCCACACGTGTTGCGGCACACCAAGGCCATGCACCTCGTCCAGGCGCACGTGAATCTCATCTATATCCGGGATCTGCTGGGACACACCGATGTGGCGACCACCGAAATCTATGCGCGGGCCGATGCGGAGGTCAAGCGCGCCGCCTTGGCCCAGGCCTACGCCACCAGTCCCGCGGAGGACGCCCGACCACGGTGGGAGGACGACCCCGGTCTGATGCAGTGGTTGCGCCGGCTCTGCAGCCCGGACGGCTCCGTGCTCCCGTTATGACAAGTCCCCGGCCGCGGTCGCACGCTCCCAAGCGGAGAGGCGGCCGCGGCTTTCCATAACCCGGAGCTTGGCATAATTGCCGTTATGCCAAGCTTTCCATAACGGGAAATCCCACCTCGCGACCGCTTTGGGGGTCCGGGCGTGTGAACAGGGCTACGCCGTGCGGTTCTT
>DAHVOH010000141.1 GCA_027318915.1 Clostridiales bacterium | reverse complement strand
CACGAGCCGCAGCAGGACGAGACCCGCCAACACGACGCCCCATCCGCTTCCCACGACCGCCAGCAGGCGCGTGCGCGCCACCCGGGCCATGGGATAGGCCCCGGTGACTTCCAGCTGCCCCTCCTCCTGCTCCACCAGCAGCAGCGGCGCCGAGGCCAGGCCGAATGCAATGGGAAAGAACGCCTCGCAGTTCTCCGCCCAATGGCGGGCCCACACCGCGGGTCCGCCGCCGAGTCCGGTGTGCATGGCGGCCATGACCACCAACGCCAGCGGAATGAGCCAGACGGGCGGCGAGAGGGCCAGCCGGGCCTCGATCCAAAAGCGCCGGCGCGCCGAGCCCGGATGCTCCCGCTCGCGCGTCATGCCGCTCCCGCCCCGGGGAGGCCGCGAACGGCCCGCGGAGCTTTGGCCCGTCGAACCCAGCCGCCCGCCGGCGGCACCGGCGCCATCGTCGTCCGCCGACTGGCCCCCGGCGTGCGTCGAAGCCCTGGCGCAGCCAGGGCCGCTGCCCGCTCCCCGTCGACCATGCCGTCACCCCCGCGATCGCTCTGGCTGCATGGGCCCGTTCGTCAGCGCCCCCGACGCCGGGCGCTCCGGCCTTCATTATGAGACAGGCGTTCGCCCGGCGTCCAGTCGCACGCCCGCTCACCCGGCGCCCCGGCGGCGGTGCCCCCGGTCAGGATTTCTCCAGGGCTTCCACCATGGTCCAGGTGAGCGCCGTCGCCGGCGGCACCGCGGCCAGACGGGCCGCAAAGGCACGGAAAGCGCTCGGACTGGAATACGCGGCGCTGGCGGCCAGCTGCGCCGCCTCCTGCCGCTGCGCGGCGCTCAGGGTGCCCACCGCCGGCAGAGCCTGGCCGTGCGTCCAGGCCGCCGCCACCTCCGTCGCGGCGGGTCCCGTCAGCCCGCGCCAGCTGGAGACCACCGCCAACACCGGCACGAGAGCGGCGCGCGCATCGTTGGTCGGCGTCTCGGCCGCCAATCGGGGGAGATTGCCCCCGGACAGACCCAGGGCATTTGCCCAGCCCAGCTGGCTCAAGAACAGCCGCGCGGCCAGCGGCGCGGCCACAATGCCGCCGCAGGCGGCCGTCACCGGATCGGGCGGCGTGCAGTAGGGTTGATTGCCCGGCAGCGCCAGCAACGATCCGCTGAGCAGCGGATGGGTCGCCACGGGCGAGACCACCGCCTCCAGCGTGGGTCCGGCGCCGGGAAGCCAAGGCCAGAGGGTGCCCCATGAACTCACGTAGGGCGCCAGCCCCACCGCGGCGACGGCCGCCGGGCCCGGTCCTGCCGCCAGCTGGGCGTGCGGCCACTCCACTAGGTGATAGGGCCCGGACAGCCAGAGGACGCGCGGCCAAGGTCCGGCGGCCGGAGACAGGTAGGTGCCCGGCGCCGAGCCCCGCGTCAGCGTCGTAAACGCCCGCGCGCCGGCGCCCGCGCCCACCGCCAGCACCAGCTGCCGTGCCGACGCCAGCGGCGCGCCACCGGCCCCGGGGGCCAGAATCCGGGGATACCAGGACCCGTTGCCGTCCAGCAGGAGCTGACCCGGGGCGAGGTACCCGCCTTCGTACGCCACACCCGGCTGAAAGGGCGGCGTGGGCAGCAGCGTCGCCGCCGGCAGCAGCCGGCCGCTGTAAGTGATGCGGAGCGGCTGTCCGGAGGCCAGTCGGCCGGCCAGGAGCCAGAGGCTCGCGGCGGTGCCCGGCTCCACGGCCTGTCCGTCCACCCGGACCACATCCAGAGGCGCCTGCCCATCCACGGCTTGGGTGATGGTGAGGCCGGCGTTGAGCCAGACGTAGACGACGGCCGACGGCTTGTCCACCGCCCCGGTCCAGGTGGCGATCCCCAGCACCGTCCCCTGCTCCGGACGGGCGGTGAGGTGGATGGAGAGACGGCCCGGCGCCAGGGCGGCGGTCGCGCCCGCCGCCTCCCTCACCACAGCGGGCGGCAGCAGCGCGGGCGACAGCGCCGCCGCCGCCACCTCCACACCGATGCCGCCGGCCAACACGCCGAGGGCCACGATCGCCAGCGCGACCTTCAACACCTCCGGGCGCGGACCGGGCGTGCGGGTGCCGCGGCCCCGCACCCAGACGGCGCCCAGGGCCAAGCCGATGCCCAGGGCCGCATAAAACAGCCGGTTGCCCACGAGCCACGCGGCCGTCGGTGTCTCCATCGCCGGCGGCATGGCCAAACCCAGCGTGAGCAAGGCCGGAAAAGGACTCCACAGCGCCAGGTGGGGGCTGGTGGCGGCGGCCAGCGCCGACAGTTTGTATTCGCCGAACGCGACCAGCAACGCGCCCAAAATCGCGGGCGTGTAGTAGCGGGAACCGCCGCCGCTCACGGTGACCGCCAGCAGCAGCACGCCGCACATCAGGACCAGGCTGGGCGTCACGACCAGCAGCGACCACCAGGCGTCCCAGACGAAGCTCCCGAGACCCAGATGGGCCACGGCCACCAAAACCGCTCCGGCCACCACGTTGACGGCCACCAGCTGGGCCGCCCCCACGGCGAACAGGCCCGCCCCTCGCCCGGCCACGTAGGCCACGGCGGTCAGCGGGCGTGCGAACAGCGCCGCCTCATCGTCGCTCCGGCGCCAGATCTGCCCGGCCACCAGTACCAGCGCAAACGGCACCACGTCCAAACACACGGCCAGCACCTGCACGGTGCCGTTGGCGGCGTCCGGGGAGCCAATGGCCGCCACCCCGCTCACCGCGGCCAGGATGAGCAGCATGAGGAGTTCCACGCGGGTCATGACTTCCCGCCACGCCAGTCGCCAGGTGTCGAACGCCAACACCGCGACCGCGAGCCAGCCGGACGCGCCGCGGGCGCGCCCCGGCTCTTCCTCGCGGCGCACGGCTTTCACGACGACGCTCCGACGCGGGTCCATTCCCGCTCCAGGAGCAGATAGCCGTCCACCAACTGCGGCACCCGAAGCGGAAGCTCGGGCGGCGGCGGGCCGGCCAGGGCCAGACCGAGGCGATGCCCGCTGTGCAAATCCACGCCCACCTCCACCGCGTCCGGGGGCCAGCCGGAGGGTTGGCCGAAAAACGCCCGGTCGCGTCCCCGCTCGCGCAGCTTCGCCACCGTGCCCTGAAAGACGGCGCGCCCCCCGGCCAGCATGACCACATGCCGGCAATACCGCTCCACCTCATCCAACAGGTGCGTGGTGACCACGATGGCCCGGATGGATCGCGCGTCGTGCAGCAGGTCCAGCATGCGCTCCCAGAACACCAACCGGTCCTCCAGGTCCAACCCCGCGGTCGGCTCATCCAGCAGCAGGACCTGGGCGTGGCGTGCCCACATGAGCGCCAGAGCCAGCCAGCGCCGGCGGGACGGGGTGAGCGCGGCGGCCGGCGCATCCTGCCATGCGGAGAGGCCGAAGTGTTCCAGGGCCGCCGCGGGCGACCGCTCGCCCGCGCCGTCCACCCACAGGCGCTGGCGCTCGAAATGTTCGCGCACGGTGAGCCGGCGGAACACCCCGGGAAACTGGGGCAAATAGCCGACCCGGCGCCGGACGGCGGCGGCATCGTCCTGCAGCGCCACGCCGCCCACCTCGACGTGCCCTTCCCACGGCGGCAACAGCCCCGCCAGTGTGCGCAACAGGGTGGTTTTGCCGGAGCCGTTCGGGCCGACCAAGGCGGTGAGGCCCTCGGCCACATCCAGGTTGACGCCGCGAAGAATCTCCGGCGCCTCCCGGCCCCGGCCATACTGCACGATGCCCCGGGCCAAGAGGGGCAGTGTGCTCATGCGGTCCACCCTTGACGGCTCCGCCAGACCAAATACAGATAGCCGTGCTCCGGATCGGGAATCACGGGCGCGGCCACCGCATGCGGCCGGGCATCGGCTATGACCAGGATGCGTTCCGGATCTCCGGTCGGCACCGTGAGTCCCAGCACGCGACCGCGAAAGCTCCAGGGCAGCTCCCACACCCGGCCCTCCGCCAAACGGGCCAGCGCCTCC
The DNA here is from genome assembly GCA_027318915.1 of Clostridiales bacterium. Next base: position 1,379 of record DAHVOH010000141.1, on the reverse strand, counting down.
GCGTCGGTCAACCCGGCCACGCGGCCCCCCTCCAGCACCAGCATCCGGCCCGGCAGCGCCAGAGCCTCACCCACACCCTGCACCGCCACAATCACCGGATGCGCCGAGCCGACCGCCCGCAGCAGGTCCAGCACCAGGATCTGCTCGTGCGGGTCCAGCCCGGCCAGCGGATTGTCCACCACCAACACCTCGGGGTCGCGCAGCAGCGCCTGGGCCAGCAGCGCGCGGCGCTTCATGCCCCCCGAAAACGCCTTCAGCCGCCGGTCGGCCACCTCCGCCAGGTGCACGGTCGTCATGGCCGCCCGGGCCCGGGCCGGCGCTTTCGCACCCCATCCGTCCAGCCGGGCCAGTTCCTCCAAATATTCGGCCAGCGTCAGGTCCTCCGGCAGCCCTATGACTTGCGGCACATAACCCAACGCGCGGCGGAGCGCCAGCGCGTCCGTGACGGGATCCCATCCCAGCACCCGGACCGATCCGGCCCAGGGCCGGACCCACCCGGCCAGGGCCTGCAGCAGCGTGGACTTGCCGCTTCCCGACGGTCCCATCACGGTCAGCACACCCCGCTCATGCGTCACGCTGACATCGGCCAGAGCGGGCGTCCGCTGCCCCGGATGGAACACCGTCAGGCCCTCCACCGACACCATCACGACCCCTCCTGACTCTCGCGCCGCTTCGGGCCGACGGGCGTCCGCACCTAACGCGGCGCCATGCGAATGGCGCCGTCCAACCGGATGACGTCGCCGTTCAGCATGCGATTCTCCAGGATGTGACGCACCAGGGCCGCATACTCGTCGGGCCGCCCGAGCCGCGCGGGAAACGGCACCTGCTGGCCCAGCGACACCCGCGCCGCCTCGGGCAGGCCGGCCATCATCGGGGTGTCAAACACGCCCGGCGCGATGGCCATGCAACGCACGCCCCAGCGGGCCAGTTCGCGGGCCAGGGGCAGGGTCAGAGCCGCCACCCCGCCTTTGGAGGCGGCGTACGCCGCCTGCCCGATTTGTCCTTCGAAAGCCGCCACCGACGCGGTCAAGACCAGCACCCCGCGCTCACCGTCCGGACCGGGCGCATTGTCGGTCATGGCTCGGGCGGCGAGGCGACAGACATTGAAGGTCCCTATCAGGTTCACGCGCACCACGCGTTCGAAGCGATCCAAGTCATGGGGCCCGTCGCGGCCCAGCACGCGCTCGGCAATGGCGACGCCGGCGCAGTTGATCGCCCCCGCCAATGGCCCGAACCGGTCTCGCACCGCGGCCAGCGCCGCGCTGACGCTGGCCGCGTCGGTGACGTCCGTGGGCACGAACCAAGCCGCGGCGCCCAGCGCGGCCGCCGCCTCTTCACCGGCGGCCGGGTTGACCTCCAGCAGGCCCACCCGCCCCCCG
>DAHVOH010000140.1 GCA_027318915.1 Clostridiales bacterium | reverse complement strand
CGTGATCCGGAACGCCACCCCGAGCGCGCGGGTTTCGAGGGTGCCAAGATGGCGGGCCGCCGGCGGATCCGTCAACATCGCCCGGCGGGTCCGCTCACTTCCCGGTTGGGCCGAGCCATCGGGCGTCACGGGGATCCGGAGACGGCTTGGGCGCCGGATCTAAGGGATCCGCCCCGCGGTCAGCGTCAATCGGTCCGTTTGACCGGTGTGCCGTTCGGAAGCCGGTCATAGAGGCGATCGGCATTGATCCGAAGCTTCCGGTCCACCTCCGTGGCCAAGTCGACGCCCAGCATTTCCGCCAAGCCGGCCACGTAGATGGCGATGTCGGCCAGTTCCTCGCCGACCGCCTGTCCGCGGTACCATGCGATGAAGGCCTCCGACACCTCGCCCGTCAACAGGCCGAACTCCAGCGCCACATCGGTGGTGTTGAAGCCCTTGGCCAATTTGTTGGCCCACGCCTCCGCCTGTACGGTCCGCAAGTCGCGCACGGCCCGCCTCCTCCACGTCCGGTCCGGGTGCCCGAGCCGACGCATCGGCCAACCGGACAGCGTTCCACGAAAATCATGTCACAACGGCGGCGGCTCTGATCCGAGCCGTCGGCCATCCGGAAACGGGACCCGGCGGGGGACTCATCGGTGGGCGTGTCGGCCGATAGTCGGGAGCGGGAGACCGGGACGGCCACTCCGCGGGGCGGCGGCATGCAGATCGTCCGTCCGGGGACCGCTCGCCTCGGTTCGCCGAGGAGACGACCCGGGACCCGGGCGGGCGGGGACACGCGACATCGGAGCGATCGCATCGGCGAGGCCGCCGGCGGCGCGGCCGGTTCGCAACCGCCCTATTGCGGCTCCGGCCCGCGGATGCCGGACAGTTGGGCGTGAAGATGCTGGCGAAAGGTGGGTCGCTGTGCCGCCAGTCGATTGGCCAATTTCAGCACGAGCACCTCCAACAGGTCCATGTCCTCGCCGCTCGAGGGCGTGACCAAGTCGGTGACCAAGTCGGTGAACAATTCCGCGACCAGATCGCGGCCTTCGTCCGACGCCAGAAATCGCGTCATCTGATTTTGGATGTGCGGTTCCAGATGCCGCAGCAATCGATCCGCCATCCAGCGTTCGACCATCTCTCTCGACGAGATACGCCCACCTCCCGACTCTCTGTTTATGCTATCACATGGGATCGTCCCCGCCGGGAGCGCATGATAGACGCCACGCCATCGCGGCCGACAGATCCGATGCCGCGGGGTCCGAGCGCTTTCGCGCAACTCGGGGCGCAACACGCCGCAGGGGAGCGCGCCCGGGAGCCGGGACCCAACCGGGGCGCCGCAAGCGTGAAAACGCGCGCCGCGGCGTTCTGCGGGGAGCGCCCGGCTCGCCATTGTTGGGCGCGGGAAATGGTGCTACGATGACGGTGTTGCTAGGGGAGCTCCTATGGGGCTGAGAGGCGAAGCCGACCCTCAATGACCTGATCTGGGTAATACCAGCGAAGGGAAGCAGGCGATGGCCACCTGGCGGTGGCCTTTGTGTGTTGGAGGCGGTCTCTCGGTCTCCCGCGGGCTGAAAACGGGAGGCGGGCGATGCAGCAACCGGTTAGTGATCAAGCGTGGCGCATTGAGACGAATGGCGCCAATCCGGTGACCGCGGAGGAACGGCACAGCTCTCTGCGGGACTTGTTCTGGGTGTGGTTCGCGGCCGATTTGGCCATCGTCGGTTTGGTGCTGGGCGCCGCGGCGATGAGCTACGGGCTTTCGCTCTGGCAGGGTCTGTTGGCGCTTTTGGGTGTCGCCTCGTTTCTTCTCATCGGCTATTTCGCCATTCCCGGTGCGCGCACCGGCGCGCCCACCATGGTGCTGTCGCGAGTGAGTTTCGGCACCAAGGGCAACCTGTTTCCCAGCGTAGCCTCATGGCTCAACTTGGTGGGTTGGGAAACCGTGGTGCTGGTGGTCGCCTCGTATGCGCTGGAGGCGGCGTTTCAGGCCGCCTTCGGATGGCGTCCGGCGGACGTCACTCTGGTGTTGTCGCTGCTGGTGGTGATGGCGGTGGCGTTTTCGGTCGCGCTTTTGGGCCACGCCACGGTGGTGCGGGTGCAGACCCTCTTCTCCTATGTGTTCGGCGCGCTGACGGTGGTGGTCGTCATCTGGCTCTGGCCGCACGTGAACATCGCCCATCTGGCGGCGAAGCCGACCGCGCCGTGGCTGACGGCCTTTCTGCCCGCGCTGTCGGTGGTGGTGGCCGGCACGGGCCTGTCCTGGGTGAATACCGCGTCGGACTACACGCGCTACTTGCCCCGCGAAACGGCCGGCCGGCGCATCGTGAGCGCCACGACCTGGGGCGCGGTGCTGCCGGCCTTCGCCCTGATGGCCTTCGGCGCGCTGCTCTACGGCGGCATGCCCCAGCTCGCCACCACCGGCAACTATGTGGGCCTGTTGCAGAGCGCCTTGCCGGGATGGCTGGCGGTGCCCTACCTGCTCACGGCGGTGGCCAGCATGGTGACTGGCGACATCATGGACATCTATTCCTCCGGTCTGAGCCTGCTGGCGGCGGAGGTCAAGATTGCCCGCTACAAAACCGTGGTGGTGGATGCGGCCGTTTCCGGGGCGGCCAGCTTGTATGTGCTGCTGGTGGCCCATAACTTCATCGCCACCTTCACGGCGTTTCTGACGCTGCTGGCCGCCGTGCTGGCGCCGTGGGCGGCCGTGTTCTTGGTGGATCTGCCGGGCATGCTGCGGCGCGGGGTGGCGGTGGTGGAGTTGTATCGTGGCCGGGCGAGCCGGTACGGGGCGTACCGCTGGCCGGCGCTGACGGCCTGGGCCATCGGGCTGGCCGCGGGTCTGTCCACGACGTCGAGCGCGCTTTGGAGCGGCCCGCTGGCGCGCGGGATCTTTGCCGGCTCCAATCTGGGCTACCTGCTGGGGTTTGCCCTGGCGGCGGGAATCTATGCGCTGCTGCGACCCTTGGCCCCGCAGCCCGGGGTGTCGGACCGGGTCGGCGATGAGTGAGCCACGTCTCACCTTGGTGGGCCTCGTGGATTGGGAGCGCCGCCCGCCCGACTGGCGGGAGCGGGCGCGGACGGCGGCGCCGGCACTGGATTTTCTGATTCTGCGCGCCAAGGCGCAAGCGGCCGCGGACCAGCTGAGCTGGGCACGCGACTTGCGCGGTCTGGACTGTCCGCTGCTCGTGGCCGACCGGATGGATGTGGCGCTGGCCGCCGAAGCCGCCGGCGTGCATCTGCCCGAGCGTGGGCTGCCCGCCGTCGAGGTGCGCCGGCTCTGGCCCACCGCCGTCATCACGCGCTCGATCCATCATCCGCCCGAGGCGGCCGAGGAGGACGGTGTCGACTGGCTCATCTTCGGGCATCTGTTTGCCACCCGCTCGAAGCCGGGCCTCGCCCCGCGGGGCTTGGAGGAAGCGGCGCGAGTGGTCGGGCGGGCCACGCGTCCGGTCCTGGGCATCGGCGGCGTCACCCCGGCCACGGCGGGGTTGGCGGCCGCGACCGGCTTGGCGGGTCTGGTCGCGGCCGACGGCATCTGGGGCGCCGCAGATCCGGCGGCGGCGGCGAGGGCGATTCGCGCGGCCTGGTCGCGCGGGAAGGGGTGAGACGATGCGCGTGCGGGTCAATGGCGACTGGACGGAGCTGCCGGCGCTGGACACGCTGGCGGCCCTGCTGGACCATCTGCGGATTCAGCACCAGGCTGTGGGCATCTTGCAAAACGGACAGGTGGTGGCCCGGGAGGCGTTCGGCGCCACGGCGGTAGGGGATGGGGATGAGCTGGAGATCGTGCGGTTTGTGGGCGGCGGGTAGCCGCCGAAGGAGGCTGACATGGCGGACGACGGGTTGATTATCGGCGGCCATCGGTTTGGGTCCCGCTTGTTTGTCGGCACCGGCAAGTATGCCACCTGGGAATTGATGCGCGATGCCATTGCCGCGTCCGGGTCGGAGCTGGTGACGGTCGCGGTCCGGCGAGTGAACATCGACCGGCCCGACGAGCCGTCGCTGCTGCGGCATCTGCCGCCGGGCATCACGCTGCTGCCCAACACGGCCGGCGCCACCAATGCGGACGAGGCGGTGCTGACCGCCCGTTTGGCGCGGGCGGCCGGACTGGGGGACCTCATCAAGCTGGAGGTCATCGGGGATCCCGTCCTGCTCTGGCCCGACCCCATCGACACGCTGGAAGCCACCCACCGGCTCGTGGACGAGGGGTTCACCGTGCTGGTCTACACCAGCACCGACCCGGTGCTGGCGCGGCGGTTGGAGGCGGCCGGGGCGGCGGCCGTGATGCCGTTGGGTTCGCCCATCGGTTCCGGGCAGGGCGTGCTGGACGTGGAAGCCATTCTGCGCGTCCGTGAACGTGTGGTCTCGGTGCCCGTGGTCGTGGACGCGGGAATCGGAGCGCCGTCGGACGCGGCCCTGGCGATGGAGCAGGGAGCCGATGCGGTTCTGGTGAACACCGCCATCGCGGAGAGCCGGGATCCGGTGCGGATGGCGCAGGCCATGCGCCAGGCGGTGGTGGCCGGGCGCGAAGGATTTTTGGCCGGCCGCATGCCCCGTCGGGCCAAGGCCGCGCCGTCTTCGCCGACCGAGGGCCGGGTGGTGGAGGAGCGCGCGTGAGTCCGTATCCGGTGGTGCGGGACGCGGACCGGGTCCGGCGTCTCTTGGCCCTGCCCACCGTGCGGCCCGCGGCTTTGGCGCGGCTCCGGGCCGCCACCGTGGCGGTGGTGGGCGTGGGCGGCCTCGGCGCGGCGGCCGCTCCGTATTTGGCCGCCGCCGGTCTCGGCCGCCTAGTGCTCATTGACCCGGACCGGGTCTCCCCGCCGGACCTGGGCCGCCAGGTGCTGTACCGAGCCGACGACGTCGGCCGGTTGAAAGTGGAGGCCGCGCGCGACGCGCTGGCGCGCCAGGCGCCGGACACACGCGTCGACGCCGTGGCGGCGGCGCTGTCACCGGCCAATGGCGCCGAGCTGCTGGCGGGCGCCCAGGTGATCGTGGACGGGTTGGACCATGGGGCGATGCGCGACTGGCTCAACCGCTACGCGGTGGGTGGGGGTGCGCCGGTGGTCTTTGGCGGGGCCTTGGGCTACGAGGGCCAGGTGACGGTGGTGGCCGGCGCCCCGTGTCTGGCCTGCCTGTTCGGATCGGTGGCCGACGCGCCGGCCGATTGTGCGACCGAGGGCGTGCTCGGCCCGTTGGTGGGTGTGGTGGGCAGCCTGCAGGCGGCGGAGACGTTGAAATGGATTCTCGGCGTGGGCGAAGGCCTGCGCGGGCGCCTCTGGCAGATGGACCTGTTCACCGGACGGACTCGCGTGCTGGCGTTTCCGCCGCGTCCCGACTGCCCGGTGTGCGGATCCTCAG
>DAHVOH010000013.1 GCA_027318915.1 Clostridiales bacterium | reverse complement strand
CATCGTCGCCTTGGGAGGCCGTGACCCCCCCAACTAGCTAATGGGCCGCGGGACCGTCCTCGGGCGCGTTGCCGCTTTCCCGACGCGCGTGGCCGCGCGCCGCCGTATGGGGCATTACCGCCACTTTCGCGACGCTAGTCCCCACCCCAGGGTCGGTTCCCCACGTGTTCCTCACCCGTCCGCCGCTCACCCGGAGGTTGCCCCCCGAATCCGCGCGACTTGCATGCATTAGGCACGCCGCCAGCGTTCGTCCTGAGCCAGGATCAAACTCTCCATCATGAACCGCCCCGCCAGTTCCCTCGCGGGCGGTCGGTGTTGGTCCGCTCTCCACGACTGTCCAGTTGTCAAAGACCGGGAATCTTTCACCCAGCTTCAGTCGACAAGTCACCTCATCAACCACCGTGCTGGGCGCACCGACTACTATACTGACTTAATGACCCGCCGCCAATACCCGTACGCACCAATTATGAAAAAAAGTTGGCCGCGAACAGGCATCCCGACTCCCACGCTCCGATTATCATGTCCGTTCTCCGCACGGCTCTATTGGAGGAAGTCCCAGATTTTCGGATCCTCGATGCCCAGACGCCAGAGCGCCATCCCGCGCAATTCATATCCCTCAATCAGGGTGAATTTCTGCAGCAGCGTGCTGCGGTTTTCAAACCACACCGTATGCACCTGCCCGTTCGCGACATACGTGAAATGGCCGCCGGTCGTGGGCTGGTGATACTGCTCGGCCAATGTCTCCGCCTGCTGGTAGGACAGTGCCACATTCCCTCCCGCCGACCAGTCGTAGCCATATCCGGGTATGCCCAACACCAGCTTGCTTGGCGGCACCGCGGAGATCGCGTAAGAGAGAACCTCGCGGACCCAGGTGCTGGCAGCGATGGGCCCGGCCGAGCTGTTCTGATTGTGTTCATCGTACGCCATGAGAATAAGCAGGTCGGCCGCCTGTCCCAGGGCCTGATAGTCGTACGCTCCTGTCCAGGCGTCGGCGGGATCGGATCCGGTCTCGGCCGGCACGGACAGCGTGACGTACTTGTGATGGGCGTGCAGGACGACGGCCAAGCGGCTCACGAACGCGGTGAACGCCGCCCGGTCAGCCGGCGCGATGCCTTCAAAGTCCAGATTGACGCCACTGTAGCCATACTCCTGCACCAAGGCCAGCATCTCGGCAATCGCTCGGCTCTGCGCGCCTTCGCTGGCCAGAAACGGCGTAAACACAGCCGCGCCGGCCATATTGCGGATCAGGGCAAACGTGTACCAGTGCCGGCGGCGAGCATAATTCAGCACCGCCGTATCGGTGCTCCCGGTCACTGTGCCGTCGGCTTGCAGGGTGTACCAGAAGGGAATGATCCCCGTCAACACGGCCGCATAGGGTTGGAGCAGGCTCACCGCCTGCGGATCGTCCGCCGGATCGTCGAAATACCCCAACACCATGCCGGGCGGCAGTCCGGTCGAAGCGACCGCCGGCACAGCCGGCGCCGGTCGCCGAACGGGCGGCGCCTCGGCCATCACCACGGCCGCGTGGCCCAGCAGGACCTGATTGATTTGCCGATCAAGGCCGCGGAACCCGCCCAGCCAGGCCGTGCCGCGGCCGCTCGCCAGTCCCCCGGCCAGCAAGAGTGCCAACAGCGCCGCCGCCGTCCAACTGATCAACGAACGAAGACCGCTCATAAGCCGCCCCCCTGTCTCGGGGGCAATCTATGCCAATTTATGGGTTTTCAGACCGACTCACCGCCACGGGACGTTTGTTCCGGCCGGCTCTCAGTCTAGGCACCACCCGCCGAACATAGACAATGGCCAGGGTCGTCAGCACCACCAGAAAGACCAGCGTCCACGGCACCGGTCCCGGCAGATCGGTGGCCGCCGTCAGCGACCCGATTCCCAGCCCGAAAAACACCACCATCGACACCACCGGCCACACCGATCCCAACGGGACCCGAAAGGGCCGTGGACGGTTCGGCTCCCGCCGCCTCAGCTGCAGCACCAAGTATCCCGCCAAGACATACATGAACGACTCGACCGCCGCCCCGGCATTGATGAGCCAGACGTAGCGGCCGGTGACGTATACCAGGATGGCCAGCAGCAGCGATGTGACAAACAACGCCACCAGAGCCCCTTGCGGCACGAACCGATCATTGAGGCGCGCCAAGAGGGGCGGCAGGACCCGTTCCCGCGCAGCGGCGTAGATGAAGCGGGACGCGGCCACAAAGCCCCCGTTGAACGTGGTCATCGCCGTGGTCAGGCTGGCCACCACCATCCACCAAAATCCCAGGGGGCCCAGAGCAGCCTCTCCCACCAGCAACTGCGGCACGAGAGAATGCATGGCCAGGCGGGTGGGCACCAGCGTTTGTTGCGCCAGCGAGAAAAGCCCAAAGGCCACGGCGACCAAGCCGAGGGCTATGAACATGCCCCGAGGAATCACGCGCGCGTCGGTGAACTCTTCCGCCAAAGGCGTCACCCATTCGAATCCCACAAAAATGAAGACGCCCAGGGCCACCGATTGGATCCACCCCGGGCCCAGCCGGAAGATGCCGTGAAAATGGCCCGGCGCCACGTGCGTCAGTCCAATCAGCCCAATGACCATCAGACTGCCCAGCAAAAAGATGCCATTGCCGTCTTGAATGTAGCCGGCCACTTTGACCCCCCGCAGGTTGGCCCAGGTGACCAACGCCAGCAGGGCCGCGATCCACAGCACTCCGGGCACCGCCGGCAGCACGGCGGTAAAAACATGCCCCAGCACGAAGGCGTCGGCTGCCACCACCAGCACCACGGTCACCATGTATACCAGGGAGCCCACCATGGAAATGGAGTCGTTGGTGCCCCGCCGAATCCAGACTCGTATCGCCGCCGCCGACGGATAGAGGCCGGACAGCTCGGAAAAGTTGGCGGCCGACAGGGTGATGAGCAGCCCGGCCACGAGAATGGCGAGCCAGGCCGACCGACCGCCGGCATACTCGGCCACTTCGACGGCCGCCAAAAAGTTGACGGCCGCAGAGGCCAGTCCGGCGCTCGTGGTCACCGCCGTCCTGAGCGGCAGGACGCGCTTTAGCTCCGCCACGTCACTCTCCCCAGATGAGGAGCGAGATGATGTCGAGGCGCATCATATCGTCCTGACTGCCGCGCACGCGGAGCGACCCGTCCATGTACGGCTCAGTGGGCGTCATGGCGCCGCTGAAAATGGCGATCAACGTACTCGCGGGCGCTTCCACAATCAGGTCGGGTTCGCTCTCTGACGCCGCCAATTCCACCTGCCCGTCGGCATAGCGCAGTTGAACCCGTCCGCCCGTCGCTTGGTCCTCTGCCCGGATCTCCACCAGGCGATTCCAGTCTCGATTCATTTGCCGGAGCCGCTGGTTGTCGTTGCACGCCTGACAAAATCGTGTCAACGTTGCGGCCAGCGCTCCCTCCTCATCCGCCACCGGCGTCAACTCCCATGCACATGATGTCAGGTTCCAGACCGCTTTTCAGCACCATGTCCGCCCACCCCGGCGCCTCGGCGGTCAACCCACTCACCGCCACCAGAGCCGCCTCCATCACGTTGGTGCCGAAGGTCCGACCGGAAAGCCGCGGGGTGGTGGTCACGAGGACCGACGCCCCCCGCTCCCGCAGCAGGCGGACGTCATCCGGCGTCGTCGTGGTGGTAATCACCACCTGACCCGCCAGCCGCTCGGGCAGATACCGTCGCAAGTAATGGAAATCACCGGCCAGGATCCTCGCCTCGGCAAAATAGCGCGCAAACCGTGGATCCGGCGGCTCCTCCTGCCGCGCGCCGGTCGGATACAGAAGCGCGATGGGAAGCCGGGTCAGCTCGGGAAGGATCTTGGCGGCCAGCTCCTTCAATTCGTCCAGCGTGCGAATGGGATAATCGATCCGACTGGCAAACATCAGATCTCCGAAAACCACCGAACAACCCACGGCGGTGAGCGCGGCCGCCATCGGATAACGGTCCATGGCGGACATCATCAACACCGCGTCGCCCCGGCGAATGATTCCGCGTTCCGCGAGCTGCCGGACGACGACCGGCTCCCACACCGACTTGACGCCAAACCCGTCCACCACCGGAGTGACGCGCGCCGCTGCCCGGAGCCGTTCGGCGTCGGCTATCGGATAACACCGATCCTCCACCCACAGCGCCAAGTCAATCCCGCCGAGACCGATGGCATCCACCTGGCCGTCCAGCTCACCGATCAGCGCCTGCGCCCGGTCCATGTCGCCGTCGACGCCGCGGCGCCACACCTCGACGGATCGACCCGCCAGTTCAATGACGGCGCGATGGTCGCGAAGCCGCGTCCCCAGGCTGACGCTCACCACCGATTTGACCTGCTCGCTCATAGCGGCCGCATGATCGGAAACAGAATCACGTCGCGGATAGTGGGCACGTCCGCCAACAGCATGACCAACCGGTCTATTCCCAGACCCAAACCCGCCGTGGGAGGCATTCCGTACTCCAACGCGGTCAGGAAATCCTCGTCCAGTTCAGGCATCTCATCGTTGCCGGCCCGCCGCTCCTCCTGCTGGGCCAAGAACCGCTGCCGCTGGTCCAGCGGATCATTCAACTCCGAGAACGCATTGGCCAACTCCGTGCCCTGGCAGAACAATTCAAATCGTTCCGTGGTGCGCGGATCGGAGGCTCGGCGCTTGGCCAGCGGAGACAGCTCCACCGGGTGATGAATGAGAAATGTGGGCCGGTCCAAGTCCCGCTCCACCGTTTGACTCACCAGCTTGTCCAGGATCTGGGTGCGGGACGCCCCCCCATCCACGACCACGCCAAGGTCGCGACACGCGGCCCAAGCCTTTTCCCGCGTATCCAGCTGAAACCAGTCCAGCCCCGTCCGCTCATGGAAACGCTCCAGCAGGTCCACCCGCGGATAGGGGGGAGCAAAGTCCAAACGCCGATCCCCCACCTGCAGCGTCGTACCGCCCGTGGCCGCGCGCACCACGTGCTCCATCAGCCGCTCGACCAAGTCCATCATGTCCTCGTAATCATGGTACGCCCAGTAGAGCTCCAGCATTGTGTACTCGGGGCTGTGCCGCGTGTCCATGCCCTCGTTGCGAAATGAATGGCCGATCTCAAAGACTCGTTCGTAGCCGCCCACAATCAGCCGCTTCAAGTGCAGCTCCATTGCGATCCGAAGATAGAGCGGAATATTGAGCGCATTGTGGTGCGTCTTGAACGGCCGGGCTTCGGCGCCCCCGGCGAGGGTCAGGAGCACCGGGGTCTCCACCTCCACGAACGCCTCCTGATGGAGGAATTCCCGGATGGATCGCACGGCCTCGGAGCGGATGTGGAACACCTTGCGGGTCTCCGGATTGGCTAAAAGATCCAAATATCGCTGCCGGTAACGGAGATCGACGTCCTGCAGTCCGTGCCGCTTGTCCGGCAATCCCCGGAGGCTCTTGGCCAGCACCGTCAGCGCCGTGACGGCCACGGACACTTCGCCGCGACGAGTCTGGAACACGGTGCCTTCCGCCCCGACGTGGTCGCCCAAATCCAGCGACTCCAGCCAGCGAAAGGCTTCGGGATGGTCACGCGTCACATACCATTGCAATCGGCCCGACGCGTCTTCGACATCAAGGAAGGCGGCGCCGCCGTGTCGGCGCAAAGCCATCACCCGTCCCGCCACTCGCACCACGGCGCCTTGGTTGGCCGGAAACCCTTGGCGGACGGCGGCCGCTTGGTGCGAGCGGACAAAGCGAGTGACGGCAAACGGATCCTGGCCAGCCTCCTGCAGCGCCCGCCATTTGGCCAGACGCACAGCCCGCAGCTCTTCACCGGGGGACGATCCGTCCCGACTGGGCATCTTAACTGACGGCCACGACGGTGAGACTGAGACGACCCATGGGCACGGCCACCTCGATCCGGTCACCGGCTGTGGCACCCAGCAGCGCTTTGCCCACCGGCGACTCAATCGAGATCCGGTTGCGAATCGGGTCGGCTTCGGCCGAACCGACCACGATGTACTCTTCTTCCTCGTGCTGCTGCTCATCCAACACCCGAACCCGGGAGCCGATGTGCACTACCGATTTGTCCTGACCGGTTTCGTCCACGACGCGAGCATTGCGCAACATATTCTCCAAGGACTGAATGCGTGCCTCGATAAGTCCCTGCTCGTTCTTGGCGTCCTCGTACTCGGAGTTCTCGGAGATATCACCGAACTCGCGGGCCTGCTTGATGCGCTCGGCCACTTCGGTCCGCTTGACCGTCTTCAGGTGTTCGAGCTCGCTCTCCAGCTTCTTCAAGCCTTCCGCCGACACCAGCAATTCCCGTTCGCTCAAATTAGAGTCCCCTTCTTTCCGTCAGCGCCGCCCGGATAGACCCGGGCTCTTCCTGGATGTCTCGCTCCCGAGCTTGCGCGAGAACGAAACTGTCCGGCCAGTTTCGACGCGCACCATCAATCTCCTGCCAGGCTCAAGGCGCGAATAGCCGCTTCCAGCGCGTCCAAGTCGACTTCCACATCATGATCGAGGGGGGTCGGGCCCAGCACAATCGGGACGACCCGGCGGGGATCCAGAAGAGCCTCCATCATCGACAGGCGCCGATCCGACCCCATCAGGATGACGACGTCGAACTGCCGCACCCGAGCGGCCAATTCCAAGATCTCGTCGATCAGAGCCGCTCCTGAGCGCTGCTGGGCAAAGTCTCGACGCTCTTGGTCCGACATCACCCACACAAACTCGACCCCAAGCCGCGACGCCAGCTCACGAATCTCGTCACGGTTGGCCACCGGGAAGCCGATCACCGCGATAGCGTGTCCCTTCCCGATTTCCCCTACACTTTCCAAGCGCGAGACGACCGTCCGGTCCAGCCCCAGGCGCTCGCCCACCTCTGTTTGGGACAATCCCAGCGCCCTCAGTCGAAACGCCTCGTCAATCACACTGTGCACGCGCGCCAGGTTGACCAGCTTGTCGCCTATTCGCACCAGAGTCACCGGCCGTATCCCACCTCACCGGCCCCGTCTAAAAATAGCATTGTACCGCAGCTCCCCGGATCCGTACATGAGTATGTGAAGGCCGGGTCCTACAGGCACCGGCTCGGACCATACGGCACGACCGCGGAGACGTCGCCGGGGCTCCGCTAAGGGGCGGTGTCGCCGTCGTGCTCCAGTGTGGGCTCCTGCGTGTCCTGAGGAGGGAAGACGGCCAGCACGAGGGCCCAGCCCGGCCAACCCGCCACGATCATCTTCGGGCCGAGTCTCCCGCGCTCGTCTTTCCGCCCGAGAGGCGATCGCCGATCCGAACGGTTTCGCGCACCAAGAGATCCATGTCCTCAAGGCGCGTGCGGTGATTGGTGATGGCCACCCGAAGGACAAACACGTCGTGCAGCTTCGTGCTGGAGACAACGGCAACCCCTTCCAGGATGAGGGCCAGGACCAGCTGTTCGTTGACGGCGCTGATGGTCGCTTCATCCGTCAAGTCGCCCACATAGCGAAAGCAGACAACATTGGCGGGCACCGGAGCCATCAGCCGCAGCCGAGGCTCCTGACGAATGAGGTCGGCCAAATGCTGCGCTTGGCGCAGGTTTTCTTCGATGGCCTGGACGAAAGCGTCCCGACCCCATTCCTTGAACGCCATCCAGACGCTCAGCGCACGAAACGGGCGCGACAACTCGATACCGTAGTCGTCGAACCAAATCGGTCCGGCAAAGTCCCCCAATGTTTCCTGAGCTAAATAGTCGGGCCGCAGCGAAAAGGCGCGGCGCTGGGCTTCGCCATCACGAACCAGCAGGCAGCCGACGCCATAGGGCATGTGGAGCCACTTATGCAGGTCAAACGCGAGGGAGTCGGCCGCATCCAGCCCGAAGACGCGGCTTTGGTACTCCGGCGATGCCGCGACCAGCGCCCCGAACGCGCCATCCACATGCAGCCATATTCCCTCGTCGTGTGCCGCGGACGCCAATGCCTCGAGGTTGTCAAACGCGCCGGTGTTCACGGTGCCGGCGTTGCCCACCACCGCGATGGGGTGGCGACCCGCCGCCCGATCTGCCCGGATCGCCCGCCGGAGGGCCGGCACGTCGATTTGAAAGGCCTCATTCACCCCCACCAGATGCAGGCCAGTTCGGCCGAGGCCCAAGAGAGCAACAGCTTTGTCGACGGAACTGTGGCGTTCCGTGGAGGCGTAGACCACCAGAGGAGCCCCGCCTCCGTGGACACCGACGGCCGCGGTGGCATCGGGCGACCGGGCGCTCCGCGCCACCGCCAGGCCAAGCAGGTTGGCCATCGAGCCGCCGCTGACCAAAATGCCGCCCGCATCCTGGGGATACCCCAACAATGCCTTGCACCACTCCAGCACCTGCATTTCCACCCACACGGGGGCCAAGTCGCCGCCGCTGACGTTGGCGTTGAGAGCGCCCGTCAACATCTCCGTCAACATGCCGCCCGGACGTCCCGTGCCCACCACCCAGCCCCAGAAGCGCGGGTGCAGGTTGAGGGTTTGCGTACTCAGGACGTAACGGCGAAAGTCTTCGTAGGCGGCCTCCAGCCCCTCGCCCGATACCGGCAGGGGTCGTTGGAACGCCGAACGAGCCTCCGCCTCCATCGGAACGGCAGGCGGCTTCGTGCCGATGGCTTGCAAATGCTCCGCCAAATCGTCCACCATACGGTGTCCCAGGCGTCGAAACGCTTCCCAATCGGGAGGGTCCAGGCGACCGTTCACCGCGTTCACCCCTTCGTTCATGATAGCGCCGGTTCAACCGGCGACGGCAGGCCCCTCGCATCGGTGGCGCGGTCGGCATCACGGCCGAGAATCCCCCGACTTCCGGGGGCTCACGGCTCCCGGGGCCAGCGCCGCCGCGTCCGCTCGGCGCGATCGGCCGAATCCGCCGCGCCCGCGTACCGGACCTCTTCATACAGCCGCACAACCGCTTCGGGCACCTCGCCGTGTACACGGAGAAGCCACTCGCGCAGCGTTTCATGTGGACGCGGTCCGTAGCGGCGCCGCACGGCCCGCCGCATGCGTCCGGCCACAACCCGGCGCGTAAAGGTCAAGTGGCTTTGCCAGCCCACTTCCCGATCCGGCAGTTTCTTGCGCTCCACACGCTCGTCCTCGTCCGGGGGCGGCGGCTGCCACCGAGCCAGCGCACGGCTCAGCCAAACGGCTCCCCACGCCAGAGCGGCGGCTCCCAGGACGCCCAACACGATGAGGATCAGAACATGATGCCCGCCGGCATACCGAATGGGCGGCCTCTTCGCGGCTGGCCTTTTGACTTGGGGAACCTTGGGCGCCACGACCCGGCCCTTCAAATGGAGATCCTGGAAAATGCGAAAGACGAGCGCCGCGGCGACCTCCACCACTAATTGAAACGCCAGTTCCAAAAGGGGCGTCAAATGCTTCCACGGACCCCACCACGCCA
This sequence comes from Clostridiales bacterium, assembly GCA_027318915.1. The sequence goes on along the minus strand of DAHVOH010000013.1, from coordinate 45,325 downwards.
ACCCATAAACGACCAGCGCAACACCCAGCGACACCACGGCGAGCGCGGTTCCCAGGGTCCACCATTCCTGCCCCGACACCCCTTCCGGGCGCGCGGCCTCAGCCAGGCCGGCGACCGCCAGCAGCAGGGCGCCGGCCAGGATCCACCACCAGCCAGGGTGCCACAGCACGAGGATGCCCAGGGCGATCAACACCACCACCAAGCGCACCAAAAGGCGGGGGCGGTCCTCGCCATGGGCGGCCCAGCCACGCCACCAGGCGATGCCGGCTGCGATGGCGCCCAGGACGCCGCCCAACAGAGCGCCGCCGCCCATGGCCGCCAGCAGCGTGACCGGACCGAACACGCCACGCGTCGAGATCCGCGCCACAAAAAGCGCCGACAAACCCGCGGCCGGCACGATCCACCAGGCGCGGCCCGCATGGAGAGCAAACAGCCACGGCACCATCCAGCCGATCTCCAAGCTGAGACTCACCAGCCGTTGACGAATCACGGCATCACCACCTCGGGCGTCCATGTCACCATGCGCACTCCGGGCAGCGTCGGCCACGGCTCCCGAGGCGCCACGGCCACCCAGACGACGCGCATGCCACGCCGGCTGAGACGCCGGACGATGGGTGTCCAAGCGTCTAGGTAAAAACAGGTGAAGACAAACACCTGCGTGCCCGGCCGGGCTCGCTGCGCCAGACGGGTCAACGCATTCCCCAGCTCGCCCGCTTCGCCGCCGCCGGGCATCACCCACGCCAGCGCGGTCTGTATCCGCATCCACTGGTCGCGTCCCGCCCGCGGCGGCAGGTCGACCCCTTTGGGTGATCCATACACCGACCCCGCGAGCGAGAGGCCCACGGCGGCACTTCGGGTCAAGTGGTGGTGCGCGGCCGATGCGACGGCTGACACCAGCGACTCCAACCGTTCGGATTGAATGCCCTGCCACAAAAACGGCGCGGTGGCGGCCAATGCCACCAGTTCCACCTGATCGTCAGCCTCGGTCTCGAGCCTCTTCACCTGCAGGGTGCCGGTGCGCGCGCTGGCGAAGGGATGAATGAGACGCGGCGAATCGCCCGGTTCATACGGGCGCACCCCGATGTAGCGCGTGGGATCCGGGGGATTCCACGGCGGCCCCCGGCGGGCGCCGCGCGGCGCCATGGGCAATACCAAGGGGCCCGGCAGCGGAAACAATTGCGGAAAAACCGTGAGGGCAGTGGGCGCCGCGTCGACGCGGTCCAGCTCGGCCACGCCCAGGGGATCGCGCAGAGCAAGGTACAGGGGGCCAAATACGTAGCGGCCCCGTCGCTGGGCCCTCACGACGACATGCTGGGTCACTATCTCCCGGCGTCCCATGCTAAATCGGCCGTAGACGGTGGGGCGGCGCCCCTCCGAGGTGTTGACCACACCGGTGCGGGCCGCCGAAGCTTCGACCAGGTCCGGCAACTGGTCCGACCACTCCAGGACCGGAATCGGCCAGCCGAAGTGATTGCTCACGCTGACGGCTAAATCGACCGGCTCGCCAATGGGCACGGCCCAGGGCCGGACCTGCTGCTGCACGGTGATGCGGGCCAACGCGCGCCGCCCAAATCCCCAGGAAAACAGCCACAAACCGGCCACGAAGGCGGAGGCCGCCACCACCACCGGTCGGCCGGTGAACAGACCCGCCAGGGCCAGAAGCATGAGAAAATCGCCAATGACGGAAAGATGATGGCGCGGAAGATTCATGGCACGTGTTCGGTGGGGGCGGCCACCGTGGTCAGAACCTCCGCCACCACGTCGCGCGCCGAGCGCCCCAAGACTTCGGCATCAGCCGACAGCATCAGCCGGTGCGCCAAGATAGGAGCGGCCAGCGCCTTCACATCATCCGGCAGCACATAGTCGCGGCCGTCTAGCCATGCGTAGGCGCGCACGGCACGCGAATACCACAGCGTCGCCCGCGGACTTGCTCCGAGCTGAATCCGCGGCGCCTCCCGGGTGGCCCGGACAATATCCAGAAGATACCGTTGGACGGAATCCGCCAGCCGCACGGCCTGAGCCGCCGAGCGCCATGCCAGAACATCTTCGGGGCTGGCCAGGGCCACGAACCGCTCCAGCGGATCATCCTGTCCCAGTCGCGTGATCATGGCATTCTCGTCGTCCAAAGACGGATAGCCCACCGCCGATGCGAGGAGAAATCGATCCAGCTGCGCCTCCGGCAAAGGGTAGGTGCCCTCCATTTCGACCGGATTCTGCGTAGCCACGACCATGAACGGAGCGGGGATGGGATGGCTCACGCCATCGACCGTGACTTGATGCTCCTCCATGCATTCCAACAGAGCGGACTGAGTCCGGGGTGTGGCGCGGTTGATTTCGTCCACCAGCACCATTTGGTTCAGCACCGGCCCCGGTCGGTACCGAAACTCCGTGCGCGCGGGGTCGTAAATCGACACCCCCACCACGTCACCGGGCAGCAGGTCGGGGGTGGCTTGGATGCGGGCGAAGCTCATCGACAGCGATCGAGCCAGAGCTCGAGCCAGCCGCGTCTTGGCGACGCCGGGCACGTCCACCAGCAGCACATGACCCCCGGTGACGAGCGCCGTCATCAAGAGCCGCGTCACATCCTCCTTGCCCACGACCGCCTGCGCGATCTGCGCCACGACCGCGTCAAGCGCGGCCTTGGGTGCCCCCAGTGCCGCAGTGGTCCTGTCTTCCATACTCAACCCTGCCACCTCATTCCCATTTTAACCGCCGGGCGATTGGGGCCGATGGCGGCCCACAGCCGCAATCGTCGAGCGCGCAGTCAACCCTCAATGCTTCCACAGGAGGGTCGAATTCCCTGCCGCAGGGGTTTGGGCTCCGTTGACCTGCAACCGAGCACGTCCGTACAGCGCCCGTATGGTCTTTGCCCTCTGCTCGCGCGGATCGCCGGAGTTTGGCCCACGTCCCGTCGAATCGCCGGCGGGAAGGCGGCACGCGGTAAGATGTGTGCAGGGGATCCGGTACGCTTGGCGGTTTGACGCCGGCACGTGAAGGAGGGGGTTGGTGTGCGGCGAGTCCTTGCGATCCTGGGGGCCGCAAGCGGCGTGGCTTTGCTGGCGGGCTGCGGTTTTCTGACCGGCGCCCCGAATCCCGCGCCGAAGACGCCCGTCCAATCGGCATCTCAACCCGGATCGTTTTTCTTGAAGCCGGGTCAAGTGTGGCGGTCGCTCGCCAACAACACGGTCGCTCCCCATGAGGTCATCCAGATCGAACAGGTGACCGCCGGTCATGTCCGTGCCAACCTCTTCATTTCGGAAAGCGGCTCATTGATCGAGGGCCACCTGCAGCAAGTGGGTGCCGCTCGCGGCCAGGCCGTGAGTCTGGCGGGAACCATCAGCGAGCCCGGACTCTTTGCGGACACCACCTTCCCGATTACGATGGCGATCCGCTACGTCAACCCGCTCACCGTGAGCGTCGACCAGACTGTTAAAGGAAGCCTCCTCAATTCGTTCCGTGCCCAACCGTTCCGCTTAGCGCCCGGAAGTCCTTGACGCCCCCCACGATTCGCGGCCCGGGCCTGGCCGGCATCCTCCGCGCAGGGTGCGGCCCCCGAAAGATTTTGTCCCGTCCTGATTCCCAGGAGATGTCAAGACGCCCGGCCATCGCGTCTCCAACCACCCCGGGGGAGGCCACGCGAGGCGGTGTCCGGTCCATGACTCGGTCCGATGGGCGGCGAACCCCGGGTCGCCGGCTGGATGCGACCGGGCTGCTATGGGTAGCGCGGAAAGCGGAAACCGCCGACGTCGGACCGCTTGCCGCACCCAATGCCTGGCGCCGACCTTGGGCGAGCCTTGCTTCCCGGCGCCGGCGAGCCGACCGGACCCATCGCGTCCCCGCCCGTCTCCGGAAGGACACCCGTCACCGTGGTGGCTTAGGGTTTCTCGCCTTTCCCTTGTCCGTGGCATCGCGGCACGAGTGGGCCACACGGACCGGCCAGGGGAGCGGTCTTCGTGTTCCACAAGATTAGGGACCGTACCGAACGCGGTCCGGGGGACGGCCCCCAAGAGTCCGTACGTCCCCACCGTTCGATGGGGCAATTCGCTGGGACACGCCTTCCATCACGTTCGTCAAGACGTGGGCACCGCACCGGTACCGCCCCCCGTCCCGGCCTGAACGCCGGAGCGCGCCGCGACCCTCGTGCAACCGGCTGGGACGCGTGTGCCCTCCCGGTTGATCGACAGCATCCCCGCTGCGCCATGCTCGGTTCGCAACGATGCTGCCGGCCGTCAGGACGACCGGGCCCCTCGGTACGAGAGGACGTGGGCGGATTGACCTTGGCGTCTTCGACACATACACTGAAAGAGACCTTCGGGGCACGGTGAGGGAGCAATCCCAACTCCGGACCGGCGGTGATGCGCTGTAAAGCGACAAGCCCGCGAGCCGCAAGGCAGGAACCGGTGGGATTCCGGTGCCGACAGTATAGTCTGGATGGGAGAAGGGTGGGCAGTTTGCGCTGCCGCTTTTTCTGTCCCCGCGAAGGCGGGGATTTTTTTGTGGGGAGGGACTTCCATGCCCAGTCGACCGATGCGGGCGGCGCTGGCGTTGGCCGCGCGGGGGGCCGGCCGCACCCATCCCAACCCGCTGGTCGGCGCGGTGATCGTCCGTGACGGCCACATCGTCGGCCAGGGCTATCATCGGGGTCCCGGGTCCCCGCACGCCGAAGTGGTCGCCCTGCGGCAAGCCGGCGAACGGGCGCGCGGCGCCACTCTTTATGTCACACTGGAGCCATGCCGGCACACCGGCCGCACGCCCCCCTGTACCGATGCCATCATCGCCGCCGGTGTCGGCGACGTGGTCATCGCGTTGCCGGACCCCAACCCCATTGCCGCCGGAGGCGCCGCGGTCCTGGAAGCGCACGGCGTGGCGGTATCGTGGAACGACGGCGCCGAGGAGGCCTTGGCGGCAAACCTCCCGTTTTTGTCCTGGGTCGTTCGCCGACGGCCCTGGGTAACGCTCAAGGCGGCCGCATCGGCCGACGGGCACACGGCGACGGCCACGGGGGAATCCAAATACCTGACCGGTCCCGACGCCCTGCGCCATGTGCATCGCCAACGAAACCGCGTGGATGCGCTGCTGGTGGGCAGCGGCACCATCCTCGCCGATGACCCGTCGCTGACCACCCGCGGAGTGCGGAGGGGTCGCGACCCCGTGCGCGTGGTGCTGGACACTCGCGGCCGTGTGACCGCCGCGGCGCAACTTTTCCACGGCGGCTCGCCGGCCCCCACTTTGGTCTACACGGCCGAAGAGACGTCCGTGGATTATGAGCGGGCCCTGTTTTCGGTCGGCGCCGAGGTGGTGCGGGTGGCCGAACGGGACGGACATGTGGACCTGTCCGAAGTGCTGGCCGACCTGGGTGAGCGCGGGCTGCTGCACGTGCTGGTCGAAGGGGGGCCCACCGTGCACGGCGCGTTTGTCGAGGCGGGGCTCGGCGACGCGGTGCAGTTCTACTATGCGCCGGTTCTGTTGGGCGGAGGCGCGCGGCCGATGCTGGACGGCCGCGGCCCGCATCGCCTCGCCGAAGCGTGGCGGCTCACTGCGCCGAAAGTGCGGCGGCTGGGCCCCGACGTCCTGTACCAAGCATATTTCGAGGCGTCCTGGAAGGAGCTGGCATCCCGATGTTTACCGGACTCGTTGAAGCCACAGGTCATGTCGCCAAGGTAGTGCCCAAACGTGAAGGCTCGCGCCTGACCATTGTGACCCCGCTGGCCGATGCGCTGGGCATCGGCGAAAGTGTCGCCGTGGACGGCGTGTGCCTCACCGTCGCGGGGCGAAGCCCCGATGCGTGGGAGGCCGATGTGAGCCCCACGACGGCCGAGGTCACCACCCTCGGACAGGTCAGAGTGGGGCAGCGCGTCAATCTGGAGCGGCCACTGCGTTTGGGAGACCGACTGGGCGGTCATTTGGTTTCGGGCCATGTGGACGAAGTGGGGTGGGTGCGCGCCCGTGAAGCGCGAACCGACGCCCTGGATGTCTGGTTCACCGTGCCGGCCGGCGGCCGCCTTTATCTGGTGGAGCGAGGATCCGTCGCGGTGGCGGGCGTGTCGCTCACGATCGTCTCCGTGGACGCCGAGGGGTTCCGCGTCACGCTGATTCCCCAAACGCTGACCGCCACGACCCTCGGAGCGTTGGAACCGGGCGCGCCCGTCAACCTGGAGTATGACCTCGTGGCCAAGTATTTGCACCGATGGGCTCTGGCAGGTCTCGGTGGCGAACGTTCCACGAAGGGGGCAACAGCATGAACGGCATGAGTCAAGAGGCCGCCCGGGAGTCTGTGGAGCGCGCCATCGCCGCCCTGCGAGCGGGTGGCATGGTGGTGGTGATCGACGATGCGGACCGGGAAAATGAGGGGGACCTGGTCATGGCGGCCGAGTCGGCAACGCCCGCCGCCATCAACTTCATGGCACGCGAAGGTCGGGGCCTCATCTGCGTGCCGCTGGCCGCCGAACGCCTTCGTGAGCTGCAGCTGCCTATGATGGTGGAGGTGCCGGAAGATTCCATGCGTACGGCCTTCACCGTCTCCGTGGATGCGCGCCGGGGCGTGACGACCGGCATCTCCGCCGCCGACCGCGCCAGGACCGTGGCCGTTTTGGCTTCGCCGGACAGCGGGCCCGACGACTTGGTGCGTCCCGGGCACGTGTTCCCGCTGGCCGCGAAACCGGGCGGTGTGCTGCGACGTCCCGGACACACCGAGGCCTCGGTGGACTTGGTCCGGCTGGCCGGTTTCCGGCCGGCGGCCGTCATTTGCGAGATTTTGCAAGATGACGGCACGATGATGCGGGAGCCGGAATTGAGAGCGTTTGCGGCCCGTCACGAGCTGCCGGTGCTGTTGATTGCCGACCTCATCCAATATCGGATGGCGACCGAGCGCCTGTTCGAACGCTCCGGCGAGAGCCGCCTGCCAACCCGCCACGGACTTTTCACCGCCCACGCCTACCACGAGCCGTTGACCGATTTGACACACCTGGCGCTCACCATGGGCACCTGGGACGTCGAGGAACCGGTTTTGGTGCGGGTCCATTCCGAGTGTCTGACCGGCGATGTCTTCGGGTCACTGCGCTGCGACTGCGGCGACCAATTGCAGGCGGCGCTGGCTCGAATCGCCGAGGAGGGCCGCGGCGTCCTGCTTTATATGCGCCAGGAGGGCCGTGGCATCGGCTTGGCCAACAAAATTCGCGCCTACGCCCTTCAAGATGCGGGATACGACACCGTGACCGCCAACGAAGCGCTCGGTTTCCCGGCCGACCTGCGCGATTATGGCGTGGGCGCCCAGATTCTGGCCGACTTGGGCGTCCGCCGACTCAAACTGTTGACCAACAACCCCGACAAATACTACGCCCTGGAGGGCTATGGCCTCACCATCGTCGAACGGTTGCCCATCCACGCGGGCGAAGGGCCGGACAACGCCCGCTACTTGGCGACCAAACGGGAAAAGCTGGGCCACTGGCTCTGAGACCGCCGGATCCTTCAATCCCCTCACAAGGAGGCCGCATCGTCCATGCCCCGACTGCAAGGCAACGCCATCGCTTCGCCGACCGATCATTTCGCCATCATCCAGAGCCGATTCAACCAGACGGTGACCGACACCCTGACGGCCGGCGCCGTCGATGCTCTGACCCGTCACGGCGCCTTGCCGGACCACATCGATGTGATTCTGGTTCCCGGCGCGCTCGAGATCCCGTTTGCGGCCGCCCGCGCGCTGAACGGCAAATACGCCGCCGTGATCTGCCTCGGCGCCGTGGTTCGCGGGGAAACCCCGCACTTTGACTACGTCGCCCAAAACAGCGTCGCGCAAGTGGTCGCCTTGAGCGCCCGGGGAGACGTTCCCCTCGCGATGGGCATATTGACCTGCGACACCATGGAACAGGCCCGCGACCGCGCGGGCGGCAAGTCGGGAAACAAAGGCGCCGACGCCGCCCTCACGGCTCTCGAGATGGTGAATCTGGCCCGCCAGCTGCCGGGGCCGGCGGCCCCGGCCGGAGACTGACGTCGCCGGCGGTCACAGCCTCGGTCCGTCCGTCCGGCCGCCGAACCAACAGCGCGCCGTCCGCGCGGATGTCCAGAGCGTCGCCGGTAAAGATCGAGTCGGCGGCCAGCACCGTTATCGTCCGACCCAGGGTCACATTGCGGGAGCGCCATCGCTGGAGCCACGGACCGGGCCCGGTCGACGCCCAGTCGGCCACCATGGCCGCCACGCCGGCGGCCAGGCCGGCGGCCAAACAGGCCCGCGGCCAAGGCCGCCCGGTGGCTTGCTCCAGGCTGATGGCGCCTTCGATCCCGCCCGAGGGACCCCCGTTGACATTGACGCCGATGCCCAACACCACGCGCGGATTCGGCTCCCCGCGCGCTTGCGCCAGCAGCCCGAAGCACTTGCGGCCGTCGATGAGGCCGTCGTTTGGCCATTTGAGGCCGATGGCCGCTCCGGTCGCTTGACTGAGGGACTCGGCGACCACAACCCCGGCGGCCAACATGAGAGGACCCGCCAACTGGGTCGGCGCGGCCCGCCAAGCCAGCGACAAGTGAAGGCCCCCTCCGGGCGCCGACACCCACGTCCGCCCCCGGCGTCCCCGCCCCGCCGTCTGCATGTCGGCCAGCACGGCCGTCGGGGTGCCGGAGGCGGTGAACCGGCGAAGCGCCACCGGCATGGTGGAGGGAAGCTCCGGTGCCACCGTCCATGTCCACCACCGAGCGGCCGGCTGCCTATCCAGACAAGCCTGCACGGCCTCGGCCGTGACCAATCCGGGACCATCCACCACCACCCGCGTCGCCCCCCGGTCGATCCACCGAAAGCCGGCTTCGGCCCAGCGGCCCCAGTCCGCCTCGCTCCACGCCGAGCGCGGAACCGCGCCCGGGCCCGGCGGAATCAGCGGGCGGCGATCCACTGCTCGGCCTTCTTCCAGAGCCAGACCGGCTGATCTTGCACATCGTCCAGAAGCCGAATCAGCGACTGTCCCCTGAGCGACCCCATGGGCCAAATCTCGCACCAGGGTTCCAGCACGAATCGCCGGACGGCCGCCCGCGGATGGGGCAGCACGAGGCGTGGCGACACCATCACCCGCCCGTCGTACCAGAGCACGTCGAGATCCAACGGGCGCGGCCCCCAGCGCACGGCGCGAATGCGCCCCGCCGCCACTTCCAGCGCCTGACACTCCGCCAAGAGGTCCTCCGGTTCCAGTCCCGTGGCGAGTTCCACCACGGCGTTCAAGTATCGCGGCTGCTCCGGCCCTCCCACCGGCTCGGACTCGTAGAGGCTTGAGATCCGCACCGGGTCAGCCCGCCGGGCCAACTGTCCGAGCGCTTGCCGAAGATGGGCCTCACGGTCCCCCAAGTTGGAGCCCAGCCCACAAAACACCCTATTCACGGGTCACCTCGGCGCCAACCGTGCCCACCGAACCGCCGAGCGGCGGAGCGAGCTTCTCCACCGCCACGCGGACCCGCTTCAGCGGGGGTTTCAAGATGGCGGCCGCAATTGTCTCGGCCAGCGTTTCCAGCAGCGCCCGCGGGGAGCCTTCCATAACGTCCCGAGCCGCCTCCCACAGCTGGCGATAGTCGGCGGTGAGGGTCACGTCGTCGGCCGCCGCCGCAGCCCGGACGTCCAACCAGGCCTCGATATGGACGGAAAACCACTGCCGGTGCTCCTGCTCCTCGGGAAGAACACCGTGGCACGCCTCAAAGCGACAGTCCCGCAGCCAGATCCGGTCAATCAAAACGCGCCAACCCTTCCGCCACACGAACGGCATCCACCGTCTCGGCCACCGCGTGCGCACGCACGATATCGGCGCCCCGTAAGGCACTGATGGCGGCCATGGCCACGCTGGCGGCATCCCGGGATTCCACGGGCCGTCCGGTGAGCCCGCCCAGAAACCGCTTGCGACTCCCGCCCACCACAACCGGCCGACCCCAGAGACGAAACAGTTCCAGGTTGCGCAGCACCGCCAGATTGCCCGCTCCCCCGTAGGCAAAGCCCAGGCCAGGATCCACGGCCACCCGCTCCAATCCCCCCGGGAGCGTGGCCAGGCGGCTCAGCGCCTCGTGCATTTCCCCCATCACCGCACCGAGGTCGAAGTCCCCGGAGCCAAAGACCGCCGGACGGTTGAACATATAAACCAGCCCCACCGGCCAGCGGTCCGCCACTCGACGCAACGCCGGGTCCAGGAGTCCCGAAACGTCGTTGATGACGCACACGCCAAGCGCCGCAGCGCGTTCCGCGACCGCGGCGTGCCGTGTGTCGACGGACAGGCGGGTCCGCACGGACAGCGGAAGCCGGGTCAAGAGGGGTTCTAACCGCTTCCATTCAACATCCGCGTCCACCGGTACGTGCCCCGGCCGTGTCGACTCTCCGCCGACGTCAATCCAGTCCGCGCCCGCGTCCAGCAACGCCTGAACCCGCTCCTCCTGCGCTTGGCGCGTGGGGTATCGGCCTCCGTCGGAAAACGAGTCGGGTGTCACGTTGAGGATCCCCATCACCCGCGGTCGAGCAAGCTCGACAAGTCCCGCGGCGGTCCGCCACTGCGTGCGCCACCGCGTTTGGGGCACAATGCCCACCTGCCGGCACCAGCCCAGGAGAGTCGGACGGGGGCCCGCCCACCAGACGGTTTCGGTCACCGGCCTCAAGGGAAGGGGCATTGCCCCCGGCACTCCGCCCATATCCGGATCCAGGCCCAACAGAGCCGACGCGCCCTCCGGCATGTTCCAGCCGAGAGCCGTCAGCGCCCGCATCCCTTCCTCCTGCATCGAGATCCAACGCCCCGTCATATGCGCATTGTGCCATGTTCTGGCGCCGATAGCCGTTATCCGTGGACAGCCGAAAGAATCTCCGCGGTGAGGGCCGCTCCCGGTGCGATCGGTGCTGCCCCGCACACCACCCCACATGCGGCGGGCGACTGCGGCCATCGCCGGTCGGGCGGGGCCGCCTCACGCTCCCACCGCTCGAAAACAGCCGTGCGGGCGTCTTTCAACCGTCTGACCCCAACCCCGGAGCCGCCCGGGCCGCGGTATGGCACCGGAGGCGTGAGACGGACAGGCTGTGCCATGACTCGGGCCACCGGCTGCGCGAATGGAAGCGGGTCGGTGCAGGCGGCCGCTCTGCCGCGACGTATCCGCCCTCCTCGTGCTGGCCCAATGGCACGGGCCGGTCGCCGCCCCGTGCACCACGCCGACGAGACGGCGGGAGCGGTCGCCACGGCGATGGACTCTCGCCCAGGTTCCCGATCCCCGCGTCTCCCACGTCCGGGCACACCGGACGGGACGCAGCGCCGGATGGCCCAGTCCATCCGGTGGTGCGTGGGTCGAATCGGCCACGACGGCTCACCCGCCTTCAGACGTTTCGGAGGACATCGGGACCCCCAAGCCCTCGGCACGCATCGTTCGCACGTCTTGCCCGGGATCCTGGCCGGATCCGTCCGGTGCGCGCCTCATCCCCCGTCCATCCCTCAACGGCTCGCAACGCGTCGAGACCGACCGGCCGGGCGGCCCTCTCCGCACCGACGCATGATCACGCCATTCCCGTCAGCACGTGATAAGTTAGAGAGAATGGGATAGCGTGAAGGCGATCGCGGGTAGACACGGCCGACGGAAACGAAGCGGGTGGAGCCATGACACACGGATTTGGGGCGTTCATCGGACAGGCCGTCACGATCGTCGGCGTTTTGGCCAGCGCCGGACTGGGCCTCCTGGCCGTCGTGGCGGGCCTTATTGTCCTCTGGCGCCGAAGACGGCGCGGACCTGTCCGCAGCTCCTCCACGCTGCCGCCGGGATGGCGGGTCATCCCCGGCGGCAAGGCCGGCCCGCGGGGGACCGATCCGTCCCCGCCGTTGCGCCACCCCTCTTCCGGAGAGTGAGGCGACCGATTCGTGGAAGGCGATCGCGAGTTTTTGCTCGAAGCCTTTGAACAGGCGCAGAGGGCCCTCGCGGACGGCACCTACCCCATCGGGGCCGTCGTCGTGGATGACGAGGGGCGCATCATGGGCCGGGGAAGAAACCGGGTGTTCTCCACCGGCGACACCACCGCCCATGCCGAAGTGGATGCGCTGAGAAATGCCCGCCCGATCCGCATCGACACGGCCGGCCGACGCTTCCTCACGCCCCGGCACACGCTCTACACCACCACCGAACCCTGTCTCTTGTGCGCCGGCGCCATCGTCATGTCCAACATCCACCGGGTGGTGTGGGCGGCCGATGACCCGGCCAACGGCGCGGTGCGCCTTCTCCAATCCCTGCCCGTCTTGCCCGCGTGGGACCATCTCGGCCAGAAGATCCGGCGCTTGGTGGTCGGCGATGAGTCGTTCCCCGACTTGGCCGCCCTCCAAATTGATCTCATGCGCCGATGGAACGCCGCGCGGGGACTGCCCGGCGTAGTGTGGAGCATCTGCGGCGGCGAACAGGGCTGACGCGCCGCCTGCGTCCGCCGGGATCGCCGACCGGCTCCGACCGGCGCGTCTTTCACACCGGAACCGTCCCTGCGAGCCGCTTCACCGTCGGAACGACGGAGCGCATGGTCACGAGGTGGCGCCGATGGGCCAGGGCCACCGACTGGACACGCCGACGCCGCCGGTGTCTTCCAGCCATAACCCGGGCCAGCCGCGGTCCTCCAGGAATTCCAGCCCCTGCGGGATGCCGCGAATCAAAGCCACCTTGGCGGCCACAGCGCCCGCCCCGGCGTGCGGCGCCGCCACCGTCACCTGAATCAAGCCATGCTGAGCGGGCTCGCCCGTCACCGGATCCAGGATGTCGTGCCGCCGCTGGCGGCCCTGTTGCCACGTGCGCCGCCCCGACCCCGAGGTGGCCAAGGCCCCTTCGCACAGACTCACCGCTCCCAGGCTCCAGACGCCATCGACGCGCACCGGCCAGCTGTTCTGACCCGGGGGCCGCCCCAAGACGGCCACATCCCCGCCGGCTTCCACCAGCGCGCAGGTCAGGCCCTGCCGCCGCAACCGCTCGACGGCTGCATCGAGCGCCATGCTCTTGGCGATTCCCCCCAAGTCCACCGCGACGCCGGCGGGCAGCGTCACGGTCAGGGTGCTCGCGTCCATCCGCACATCCCGCCAGTGCCCCCCGCGGTACGGGGGCAGCGAGGCCGGCGGCTGCAGGCGGGGCAGTTCCGCAAACGGGCGGTCAAACCCCAGGTCGACCAGACGCTGCCCCAGAGTGGGGTCAAACGCGCCGTCGGTTTCGGCGCTGGCGGCCAGCGCCTCCTGCAGCACACGAAACACTAAGCGGGAGACCACGGTGGGCGAGCCGGCAGTTTGATTGAGCCGGCTCACGCCGCTGTCCGGCCGAAACCGGCTCAGTTCCGCATCCCACTTGTGAAACAATGCCTGCACCGTCGCCAGGGCCGCGGGCAGATCCCCGCTGGGCGCGAGCACTCGCCCGGAAGACCCCATGGCGTCGAAGGTGCCGGTAGCCAACGCGGTCCGCTCCATGTCAGGCCCACCCCGCCGAGAGATACCGGCCAACGGTGCGTAGCCACCGAGCCCGGCTGCGGGACAGGACGCCCCGCCCCAGCCCGCCGACGGCGCCGGACGGACGCGGCGAAGGGGTCGCGTGGGCCCCCTCGCCGATCGCCGGATGGGCACCACCGCTCCCGCACCGTGCTGCCGTCGGTGCCGCCTGCCACGATGCCGCTCCCATCTCGAGGCTCCCTCCCGTCGTCCTCCTGTGAGTCCTGTCGGTATCGTACGCGCCAATTGTTGCCGAATTGTTACGGTGGGCTAGGAGATGGCCAAGAGTCCGGCCAGGAAGGCCGGATCCGGATGGCGAAGGACCGGAAGGCGGTTAGGAACAGGACGCGGCAAAGGAGCAGACGGTATGGGCAAGATGCGGGTTTCCGTCAATGATATTTTCCAATACCGGCAGCCTCGGCAGCTGGCGCTGGCGCCCGACGGCAGCCGGGTGGCCTTCGTGCTCGAAACGCCCAGTCGTCTTCACGACGAGCGGATGGCGAGCCTCTACTGGGTGGATGCACGGAGCGGTGGCGCTGCGCACCGCCTGACCCGTGGTGCCTCTCGCGAGCAGAGCCCCCAGTGGTCGCCGGACGGCCGGTATCTGGCTTTTCTCTCCACCCGGCCGGATGAACTGGAGCTTGCCCCGGATGACCCCAAGCCCCCCTCCGAAGACCCCGAACCCCGCGCCCAAATCTGGGTGCTGGACCTGCTGGCCGGCGGCGAGCCGCGTCAACTCACACGCCGCCCGGAGGGGGTGGCTCAATTTTGCTGGAGTCCCGACGGAACGGAGATCGCCTTCTCCGCCCGGGATCCCTCACCGGCCCAAGAAGCATACCTGCGCGCGATTCGGGACAAGAAGAGGCCGGGGCCTCTGGTGATTGACCGGGTTCAGCACAAACATGACGGAGACGGATACTTGGACAATGTGCCCACCCATCTCTTCGTGATTCATGTGCCGTCGCGTGCCGAACGCCGCCTGACGGACGGCTCCGCCAGCGAGACCGACCCCCGGTGGGCGCCGGACGGCCAGTGGATCGTGTTTTCGTCCAATCGCACCGGCGACCCGGACAACAACGCCCGCAACGATCTGTGGCTCATCAACCCCCAGACCGCCGTCACCCGCCGTCTGACGCAAGGCGACGTGGACGCGTCCGGAGCCGTCTTCTCGCCCGACGGCCATGAGGTGGCATTCATCTCCAGCCTGGAGCCGGAGAACTCCTACCGGCTCCGCCACGTTATGGCGGTGCGGGTGGCAGACAGCACGGCGGTTGAGGACTTGGCCCATGACATCGGGCAGGGCTGGACCCGCGTGGGCGGCGTCGTCCCGGACGGTCCCGCCGCCGATCCTGTCGCCCAGGCCCGGGTCTACCCGATCGCGGCGTCGGCCACGCCGTTTCGGGTGCTCACGGAAGGCATCGTCGGTCCCGTGGCCGCCGTGCGCTGGCCCGAGGCGGACACGCTTTGGGCGTTGGTGGCCGATCGGGGTCAATGGCGGCTGGCGTCTTTGTCCGTCACGGGCCGCCTGCAATATCATGTGCCGGACGGGCCCATGGGCAGCGTCAACGGCTTCGATGCCGTACCGGGCATGACCATTGCCCTGGTGGATCAGCCGGACACGGCCGGAGAACTGTATCGGGTGACCCCGGGCCACGCATTGCAGCGTCTCACCCACCTGCATGACGAATGGTTGTCGCAACGCGCGTTGGGATCGGTGCAACGGATTGCGTACAGGAATCATGACGGCGTCACGATCGATGCCGTGGTGGTGTCCCCGCCCGCGTTTGATCCCGCGGCCGGCCCCGCGCCCCTGCTCGTCAATATTCACGGCGGTCCGATGTCATTCGATCCTCCGGCCTTCGACTTTGATGCCCAGTACTGGGCCGCACGCGGCTATCTCGTGCTGATGCCCAATTATCGCGGCTCGATCTCATACGGCGAACCGTTCTGTCAGGTGATCCAAGGACGCTGGGGACCCATGGAACACGACGACGTCATGTGCGGCGTGGACGAACTGGTGTCGCGGGGGTGGGCGGATCCCGAGCGGCTTTACTGCACAGGCTTTTCTCAGGGTGGCATTATGACCAACTGGGCGGTGGGACACACCGACCGGTTTCGCGCGGCCGTCAGTGAACACGGCATGTGGGACTATGTGGCCGCCTACGGCACCGACGACTGCCACCTCTGGTGGCAGGACGATCTGGGAGTGCCCTGGCAAAACGAAGAGACGTACCGGCGCATCTCCCCCCTGAGCGGGGTGGAACACATCCGGACGCCGCTTCTCATCACGGCCGGCGAGTTGGACTGGCGTTGCCCGCTCAATCAGGCCGAGCAGCTGTATCTCGCCCTCAAGAAGCGGGGGGTGCCCACGGAGCTCGTCATTTACCCCGGTGAACACCATGCCATCACCCGGCTGAGCCGGGCGGTGGATCGCCATCGACGCATCATGGCGTGGTTGGCCCGTTACGGAGGCCCGGCGCCGGAGGACCCCCCGGCGCCCTAACCCCAGCCGGTGCGCCGAGCGCGATGAGACCGGTCCCACGGCGGCCTGCCGCCGGTGGCTCGACGGCCACCAGGCGGTAGGCCGTTCGTGTGCTCTCATCCACATACACGGTGCCGTCCGCCGCCACCTGGGCGTACACGGCCGCCCGCACCGCCTCGATGGGGACGGGGATTCGAAGCAGGAGACGTCCGGTCGGCGTAAAAACCAAGATGAGCCCGGGCCGGCGCGGAAGCCCGACGTTGACCGCGAGATAAATCCATCCCTGCCGGCTCAGTCCGACCAGCTGGCTGTTGATGATGGGGACCGGCGACCGGAGGACGACCGCGTCCCGCAAGCCGCTCCCATGGCGGTTCAATACGCCCACCGTGCGGGATTGGGGGGTGGTGCCGGCCAACTCCACGTAAAGCTCTCCATCCGGCGCGGACGCGAAGCTGCGCACCTGGGTGAGGATGGTGGGCGGTCCGGCCGCGTCCACCGTCGGATACCCGGCCGTGGTGAGCTCCCGCTCCAAGCGCCCGCGGGCATCGTATGAGCCCAGTGCCAGGTGGTACGTGCCCCGGCCGAAGACCACCTCTTCGACGAATACGGGTCCGTCAGGCGTCGCGGCCACCCGCCACAAGGACGCCGTCGTGCCGGGGCGTCGGGGAATCGTGAGCCACGGCTCCACGCCCGATGCGGCCGCCGCCCAAATCACGAGATGCGCGTTGTCAGCGACCAGCCACGCGCGCATCGCCCCTGACCATACCACCGTCTCCAGCAGCGAATCGGGAATCGATCGCCGGCTCCAGCGCGCCGGCGCTTCGCCCCGGCGCGTCTCCCACACCAGCCGCGACTGATAGGTGTCCACGATGGCGAGCCGGGTACCCGCGACGGCAAACCCCAACGGCCCGTACTCTTGGCCATCCAACGCCGTCTCCACGCCCAGGGCCGCGGGTCCCTGGCCAAAGGGCCACGTGGCCACCAGATGGGTTTGCCAGACCGGCGGATGCGTCATGCGGCGGGCCGAGAGCCCCCAAGCCAGCAGCGCTGCCGCCAGCAGGGCGGCGAGAGCCGGCATCAGCCAACGCAGAGCCATCCCCCCAAACCACCTTACGAAGATCCGCACTCCGCTATCACCGGCGGCGGCAATTTGCGGACCCCCACGGCCTCAGTCCAGGGGCACCTCCCACCACCGACGCTCAAAGGGCGCGACCACCAACAGCCGCTCGACCGGAATCCCGGACGCGCGCAACGCCGCCACGTGCAGCCGTCCCTGGCCGCCCGGACCGTCGGAAACCCCGAGTCCCGGTTGCTGCTCGGTCCGGTATTCCACGACCGTCCACGCGGCCCCCTCAATCACCAAATCGATCACCCCCCGGTGGAGCGGCGGTCCGGTCATGGTGACGGGCACCTCCGTCCGCAGTCTCCGTCCCGTGAGCCACGGCCGAGACCCGAGCCAGGCCAGGGCCTCTTGGATCCCCTCGGGCGCTTGCCGCCAAAGCTCCTCGCGACGGCCAGGCGCCTCCCCCAAGCTGCGCGCCGCCCACAGATGAAACACCCGGCCCACCGCGCGGCGGTCGGCGTCCTCTTGTCGGTGCCCCCGCGGACGGGTCGACGGGAGCGCTCCCTCCGGCACCCGAGGGACGGGCCTTTGGGGCGACGCGGCCCATCCTTGGTCGGCGCGCGCCCGGGCGGTCGGCGTTCCGGGATCCGCCCGCACGCCCGGCCAGTGCTGAAACAGCTCCCGATGCGGATCGCTCTCCAGGATAATCAGATGGTCCCGGGCGCGGGTCAGCGCCACATACCAGAGGCGCCGGCGTTCCGCCTCCTCCTGCTCGCGCAGGCTGGCCCGCACCGCCTCCCAGTTGGCCATGCTGTGGCGGCCCACCCGGACCGCCCAGGCACCGGCATTGCGGTCATGCAACACCCATTGCCGGGAGGGATTCAGGCGGCGGCCCAAGTTCACCACCACCACCATCGGCCACTCCAGCCCTTTGGCCTGGTGCACGGTGGTGAAGCGGACGCCGTCCGCGGCGTCGGCAGCGTTGGCCTCCTCGCCGTCGTCACCCGCCACCACGCGCGCCCACAGCCAATGGGCATACTCAACGGTGCCCCAGCGCTCCTGATACCGGCGGGCTTGGTCAATCAAGCGGCCCACATTGGCGTCCTCGTCCGGGCTCAGTTCGTCCAGCCGGATCCGCACCGCCTGCTCCAACACCGCCTCGGCCCCCCCATCGGCCCAGCCCTGAGCCACGGCGTTCAGCCAAGCCAGGCCGTCGGCGGCCAAGCCGCGCACCGTCCCCGCCTCGCGTGGATGCCATCGACCGCCCTGCGCGGCGTGGAGCGCCAGGGCTTCGTCGGGAATTCCCAGCCAGGGCGAGCGCAGGGCCGCCAAAACGGCCGTCTGGTCCTCCGGCAGGACGGCGGCCCGCAGGATGGCGGCCAGCCCGCGAATGTCGTCGCGCCGGTAGAAGCCCCGACGGCCGCCGCCGTGAACGGGAATGCCCGCTTCTTCCAAACGGCGGCGGTAGACGTCGAGCCCCGTACGCTGCGGCAGGAGCACCGCGATGTCTGCATAAGCGAGCGGTCGCGACGCCGCGTCGTCCCCCACCGGCCATTGCTCGCCCATCGCCTGTTGAATGACGCCCAGCAGCGCGTCGGCCTCGCGTCGGGTCTGCTGCTCCTGAACTTCGTCCGCTCGGCCATGCACCGAGATGGCGGCCACCCGCGCCGCGCCGGCGGGGCGAAACGGCGTCAGCGCCCGGTAATCCGGATCGTATCCCCCCCGGTGTTGAGCAAACAACGGGTCAAAGAGCGCATTCACCGTCTCAATGACAGCCGGCTGACTCCGGAAGTTCACGGTAATGGGCACCAGGTCGGCATAGCCGGTCGCCACCAGGCGTCGTGTCCATTCCAGGGCATGACGGACATCGGCGCCCCGAAATCCGTAGATCGACTGTTTCGGATCGCCCACCACCGTGAGCCGTCCCGGTGGTGGACGGTCCGGATCGGCCTGGCGTTCGGAGCCGGCCGCCAACCAGCGGACAATGTCCATTTGACGGGGATCGGTGTCCTGAAACTCATCAATGACGATGGCGTCCAACGTGGCGGCCACATCCGCCCGCAGATCGGGATTCTCCGCCAGTCCCGACGCCACCCGCTCCACCTGATCCTCGAAGATCACGGCTCGACGATCACGGCGCCACTGCCAGAAATATTCGCGAAAGAGATGGCCCGTCTCCACCAGCGGCTGGATGGCGGCGGCCGCCACGGCCTGTTGCCATCGCCGATGCCTGTCCATCAGGTCCTTCAAGGCCGCCTTCTGCGCACGGAGAGCGTCCGGGTGGCCCCGCCATCGAGCCTGGCTGCCGGCGGGCGCCTTCAACTCCCACCCATACAGGTGCGCCGTCTGCATATGCGGCGGCAGGTGGCCCAGGGCCTCCAGGTCCCGCGCCATCCCGCGAATCTGCCGGACGCCGGCGTCCTCCGGATCGGGCGCGACGTGATCGATGACGGTCGCCAGTTCCCGGACCGTCGCCCGCCACGCCGCCAGCAAATCCGGCGTGGGCTCCGGCGCCGGCCCCCAATCCATCCGCTCCTCTGGCAGACGCCCCGCCTGACGCACCAATGACCGCCATTGCTGATAGCTGAGTCCCAAGCGCACACTGTCGCGCAGAGCTTGGCGGACAAAATCCGGCGCCTGGGCCAGAAACGCGGCAAACGCCAGGCTCTCCTGCCGCTCCTGCTCCACGGCGTCCCAAACCTCCAGATTGGGCGCGATGCCCAGCGTCACGGCGTGGCGCAGCAGGATGCCTTGGCCCAGTCCATGCAGCGTCCCCACCCGAGCGTCGGGCAAATCGACCAACGCCCGATCCAGTCGGTCCCCGACACGCGGGTCATCCTCCGTCTGGCGGCGTGCGACCAGCGCCGCCTGAATGCGCAGGCGAAGCTCCGCCGCCGCATTCTCCAGGTAGGTGAGGACGGCCAAGCGGGCGAGGGTGGTGCGCCCGCTGGCCACCGCCTCCACCGTCCGCTCCACGATCAGCGTGGTCTTTCCGGTACCCGCGCCGGCCTCCACCACCAAGTTGTGTTCCCAGTCGGTGCGGACGCGCCGCCGCGCATCCTCGTCACTCGGCGTCGACATCGCCGACCTCCGTGGCCACGGCATCCCACAGCCGCCCGAACTGTGCCTCGGCGCGCACCTTGGCACGGCCATCAGTCTCCGCGTCAAAAGGGCATGCGGGCCTCAGATCGCAGGTGCGGCAGGCTTGGGCACGGGGAAAAGCATACGCCTGCCCGCGATCCACGCGTTCATTGATGCCCAGCAGCAGGTCGAGGGCTCGGGTCCATTGGGTCGGGGAGGAATCCTCCAGCCACACCGTGCGAAAGGCATTGCGCCGCGTCACCCCCTGATAGCCGGCGCGGACGCCCTCCAGCGGATGGTCAAACACTTGGCTGGCGGCCCAGGCGTACACCGGCAGCTGCAGCGCGTCCGGCCCGACCCCCGGGGACGGCAAGGGACCGGTCTTGTAGTCCACGACGAGAAGCTGGTTGCCCTCCCGGGTCACCCGGTCCATCCGCCCCGCCAACGGCCCGGCCGGACTCTCCAATCGAAACGGCCGCTCAAAGGCGCCCGTCCAGCCTCCTCCGTCGCGCGCCAGGATCCACGTCAAATCTCCCGCCAACGCATCCTCGACGGCCGCCAACAGGTCGGCGGCCACCCCGGCGTCCGGGGGGTGTGCGATCGCGGCGTCGTTCAGGGCTCGCACCACCGCCGTGTGCCACCCCTCCGGGGGCTCCCCGTTCCCGGCCAGCCGCTGAAGCACACTATGGGCCCATAGGCCCACCAACGTCGGCTCCGGCTCAACGGCCCGATCGTCCCAGGGCACGATGCCCAGTTGCTGGAATGCATAGCGCAGCGGACAGCGTCCGTACAGCTCATAGCCGCTGACCGATGTGGGACGCGGCAGCCGGCCCTCCCCGAACCAACCGTCATACGGACCGAATCGTTCTTGGCGTCGCGAACGGACGACGACGAGGCCCTCGCCCCGGACGGTGGCCGGCGGATCCACCCAACCGACGGGCGACAGCCCGTCCGGCGTCGCCCCCTGTTCGGCGACGACCCAGATGTCCTCAGCCTGAACGCTTAGCAGTCGCCTCATATGCCGCGGAGCTCGGATGCGCCGGACGGTGCGGCCCGGATCGCGGTGGTCGAGCCACGACGCCGCGATGCCCTGCTCCCATTCCGGCGCCGGTGCGAGATGGGCGTCGTCCACGTCCGCCAATACCAGTCCCTGTCCATTCGATCCGCGCAGCTCCCAGGCGGTGGTCACCCACACGCCGGGACCCGGCTCCAGCGTGATTCGACCCTCGCGCAGCAACCACGCCGCCAGCGTGGACGGGTCGGGACGCAAGCCCGCCTGATCCCAGCCCCCCACACGCTCAAGAACGTCGGCGGGCAGAGTCCAGTCGATGCCGGCCGCATCCAGGAAGGTGCGCAGTCGGCCGGGCACTTCGACCCACCGCAGGCACCGACGCAGGCTTTCACCGGTCCTCTGCAGTTCGTGCCAGCTCCGCCGCACCTCACGCGGCCAGGCCGCCGGGTCATCCGGAGACCTGACCACCGCCTGCCTGAGTTCCGGCGCCGTCACCGCCTCCCGAACGCTCAGCCAGGCCAGGACGTGTTCCACCGATGCATCCGGCGCCGCGGCCGCCCACGATGTCCGCAGGCGTTCATCCACCGTGGGCGGTGCGGGATCCGTGCGCACGGGAACCCCCGCACGCCGCAGTGCGGCGGCAATGGCCCGCGCCGTTTCCGGTGTGCCCGCGCCAACCGCCCAGGCCTCCACCTGCGGATGCTGCGCGCGACCTCGCGTCAGCGCGCCCAGCACGGCGGCACTCAGGCCCCTGTCCGCCGGCACCGCATACACCGTTGCGGAGGGCGCCGGGGGCAGCATCTCGCGCCTGGCACCCAGATGTTCCCACAGCGCGAGCCAAGGGTCGGCGTACAGGTCGTCCTCCGAGAAGGTCCACGGCACCCACGCGGTCACGGTCGTCTGCTTGACCAGGGCCGCCACCAACTCCTGCTGAGCCGGACGCAGGTCAAACAAACCGTAAAAGGCCACGCGGGCTCCCCGAACGGAGGCAGGGAGGCGGGCGGCCGCATATCGATAAAGGCGGACTTCGTCATAGGTTTGCCGCAGGTGCCGCTGCAACTGGTCCGCCGTCACAGCGAGAGCGGGCCGCCACAGCGGTGGAATGGCGGTTAAGTCGTCGGGCACCAGCTCATGGCGACGCAGGAGCAGGGCTGCTTCCACCAGCGATTCCGCCGCTCCGGGCGCCTGCCACAGGTTGGGCAGCTGCGGCCGCAGCGTTGGGGCCAACAGAGCCGGGGCGAGATCATCGGGGAGAAAGGTCATCCCCATCGGGCGCGCGGCCCAGGCCAGATCCCAGAGGCGTCCCAGTCGGTGGTCAACCACGGCGCCCAGACGTGACTCCAAGCGATCGCGCAGGTGACGACTGAGGGCGAGACTGGCGGTCAGGGTGCGCCGCGGGATCTTGGGATCCTCCGCGGCCCACGATAGCCAGGCGGCCTCCAGGGCGGCCGGAGTCCCGCAATAGACAGTGGGCTCGGGCGTAGCCGTCCACCTCCTCCGGTGGATTCGCCGAGGCAGAGGCTCGTCCCTGCCCGGTCGCGATGCGTATCATGGGATGGGGGTGGCGCGCATGCTGCGCATGGTGGTTTGTGACTTGGACGGGACCCTGCTGTCCGCCGACGGCACGGTCAGTCTTGCCACCCAGCGCCGGCTCCAAGCTCTGACCCGTCAGGGCGTGGTGTTCGTCATCGCCACCGGCCGCAGTTGGCGCACCGCGCTCCGCGTCCAGCACACCTTGGGGATCACGGGACCCATCGTGGCCCACAACGGCGCGTACGCCTTCGACACCGCCAGCGGCCACGACATCTACGCCCGGCGTGTGGCCCTGGAGAGCGCGCGCGCCATGGCGCTGTGGGCGAGTCAGCGGGCTATCATGCTGCGCTGCTACCTGGGCTGCGGCCATCCCGTTCTGTTCAACTTCTTCACCCATGAGCACCGCACCCGCTTCCTCCGCCCGGAAGACACGGCCCGAGCGGATCTCCACCATCGCCTGCACATCCCGCCGGTGGAGATTTTTCTGTTCGGCACATGGGAAGTGGAGAGTTTCCTATCCCGGTTCGGCCAGCAGGGTCCGGGCTACGAACTCGTGGTGTTTCCCCACGAGACGGTGCGTGAGGTCAACATCTGCGCGCCGGGCGTCGACAAGGTGGAGGGCGTGGCCGCCGTGGCGCGCCGGTTGGGCATCGACCGGTCAGAGGTCCTGGCCATCGGCGACGGTCTCAACGATCTGCGGATGATGCGGTGGGCGGAGGCCTCGGTGGCGGTCGGCACCGGAACCGCCGAGGCGCGGCAGATTGCCACCTACGTGACCGATCCCGACTGCCCGGACCCGGTGGTCTCGGCGCTGGACTGGGGTCAAGAGCGCTTGGGCCCCGCTCCGTCCGCGTGGGCCGATGCGGCCGGGCGCTGACTGGCGCGAACGAGGATACTGGCCTGCGTGCCCGCGGTGCCGTTGTCGGTCAACGACCAGGCCCACCTGGGCCGCACCTCGCTGGTGGGGGCCGCGGCGCAAGCGTTCCGGGTGGCGGGTGTGGCGGTGCCGCGGACCTCGTGCCACGGCGTCCCGTGATCCGCATCAACACGCCATCGTTGGCGCGGCCATGTCAAAGTCAAGCCCGGCGGTCGGCAGCCCAACAGGCGCTCAAGCGTGGTCCCGTGGAGTTCGCGGTCGCCGCGGATAGCGGCCACCACCGGTCACCCGTCGACCGTGACACGATAGACGGCTTTGACAAGGGTGTCGGGCGGCCAGTCCCGGGAAGCGGTCAACACCTCAGCCGTGGTCGGGCTTGGCGTTTCCTGGACGTCGCGACCCTGTCTGCAGCCGTCCGTGTCGTGCGCCGGCGTCGACACGGCGACCTCCCGACTCCCGGCGTACCCGCAGGAGCGCCCGCTGGCTTGGAGATCCACGCCCGCCGGCGCCGGTGGCATTCCCCGACTGACGCCAGCCGCCTCCACCCGGCCGCGACCGCACACGCGCCGGACGGGCGCGGCGGCGCCTTTGCCCGCAGCTGGCTCCGGAAGAGCGCTTGGAACCCGTGCGTTCCGGCGCAGCGCCGGCCATCGTCGGCTCAGGCCGAGTCTTGGTCCGCGAAGGCCAAGGGCAGCGGGTCCTCGCCCACCGCGCGCGCGAGCGCCTCCAAATCGCGACCCAATGGGCGGTCTTGATCCCAGAAAGCCACCCGGTCCCGCACCCAGCGATACACCGCCGCCGTTCCCCGCCCGAGCCGCTCGGGTCCCACCAAATCCGCCGCCTGAGCCGCCGCCATCAGTTCGATGGCCAGCACGCGGCGCACGTTGGCGGCAACCCGCCAAGCCTTCTCAGCGCTGATCGATCCCATCGATACGTGGTCTTCCTGGTTCGCCGAGGTGGGAATGGAATCCACGCTGGCCGGATGCGCCAGCACTTTGTTCTCGGACACCAGGGCGGCCGCGGTGTACTGTGCGAGCATCAATCCGGAGTGCAGACCGCCTTCACGGACCAGGAACGGGGCGAGGCCGGACAGCGCCGGGTTGACCAGACGCTCCGTGCGGCGTTCGCTGATGTTCGCCAGCTCCGCCAGCGCGATCGCCGCATAGTCCAGCGCCAGGGCCACGGGCTGACCATGGAAATTGCCGGCCGACACCACCTCCCGCTCATCGCTGAAGATGAGCGGATTGTCGGTGGCGCTGTTCATCTCCCGCACGATGACGGCCGCCACATGATCCAACGCGTCTCGCGACGCGCCATGGACCTGGGGGGCGCACCGGAGGGAGTACGCGTCCTGCACGCGCAACTCCCCCGGCAGCGTGGTCAGGCGGCTCCCTTCCAACGCTTCCCGAAGATGCCGAGCCACGCGCAGATGGCCGGGGTGCGGCCGCACGGCGGCCACGGCGGCCGAAAACGCCGCCGGGATACCGCGCAGGACATCGACGGTCAAAGCCGCCCCCATGTCCGCCACGTCTTCGAGGCGCCGCGCCGCATGAACGATGAGCGCCCCGTACGCGGTCATCATCTGGGTCCCGTTGATGAGGGCGAGCCCCTCCTTGGCCTCCAACGTGACCGGAGACAACCCCGCTCGCCGCAGCGCCTCCGCGCCGGGTAGCCGTTCGCCGCGATACCACGCTTCCCCCTCGCCCAGCAGCACCAGCGTCAAATGGGCCAGCGGCGCCAAATCGCCGCTGGCCCCGACCGATCCCTGGCCCGGCACCACCGGCACCACACCGGCCGCCAGCAGGTCCAGAAGTCGGGTCACCACGACGGTCCGGACACCCGAAAAGCCTTTGGCCAGAGCGTTCGCCCGCAGCAGGAGCATCGCGCGCACCACGGGGGCGGGCAGTTCCGGACCCACGCCGGCCGCGTGACTTTGGATCAAGTTGGACTGCAGGCGGCGCCCGGCATCGGGGGCAATGGCGATGTCGGCGAAGCGGCCGAAGCCGGTGGTGACCCCGTAGACCACCCGCCCCTCGGAAACGGCCTCCTCCACCACACGGCGGCTCGCCTCCATGCGGGCCACCGCGGCCGGCGCCACCGTGGGAGCGGGCCCGCGTTCGTACGCCACGCGCGCCACGTCGTCAACGGTGAGATGCTCCCCATCGATGTCCCACCCGGGGGCGTTCACGAGGACCGCGTCTCCGGCCACACCACGGCCACGGCCCGCCGGTCGGGCCGCACATGCTCCTGCCACCGCGCTTCCACGTCCTGGACGGTGATGGCTTCCAGCGCGTCGCGATATTCGAACAGGCCGATCCCGCGCACCGCCAGGCTGTTGAACAGGTACGCCAGCTGACCCGGATTGTTGAACAGGGTCACGTAGTCACCCAACTCCCGCTTCTTGTGCCGCTGGAAGGCCTCTTCGGAGAACGTCACCGTCCGAAATCCCTCGTCAAGGGCATCGCCCAGACGGTCGGGGTCGGGCGTCTCACCGCTCAGGACCGAGTTGGCGAACGTGGAGGCCGCGGCGTAGTGGGCGCCGAACCGGTCATTGATGAGGCCCGACCGGTAGAGTTCGTAGAACAACGGACTCGATTTGCCCAACACCATATTCCACATGAGGTCCGTGGCCAATTCCCGACGCAGCAGCGCGCCGCCGCGCAAGTCGTGGACGGGATCCTTATAGCCGATGGCCATAACCGGCAGCGCCAAGGCCATGTGACTCTCAATGCGCGGCTCCGCCACACCCTCCGGTTCTTCCGGCAGCAGCCGGGGAATGGGGGGTTGGCGGCGGTAGTCTTTCGGCGTTTGATTGTCCACCACCTGTTGAATGACGGCGTCGGGATCCAGATCGCCGACGACCACCACCCACATGTTGCTGGGATGGTAGAACGTCTCATAGCACTGATAGAGCATAGGTGCGGTGATGGACCGAATGGACTCGACGCTGCCGGCGATGTCCAACCGGGCCGGATGCTTGACATACAAGGCCCGCATGAGGTTGGAGTGGACCCGGTCGCCGGGCATGTCCAGGTACATCCGGATTTCCTGCTCGATGATGCCTTTTTCCTTTTCCACCGTCTCGGGGGTGAAGTAGGGGTCCTGGACATAATCCAGCAGCAGGTTGAGGCATTCCGACACATCGCTGGTGGTGGAAAACAGAAACGTCGTCGTCAGATACTCCGTGTAGGCATTGGCGGACGCGCCGTACCGTCCAAATTCCTGCAGGACGTCGCGGTCCGGTTTCTCGAACATTTTATGCTCCAGAAAATGCGCGATGCCGTCCGGCACCTCCACCGTCTCCCCCGTGCGGGGGAGCTGGAAGTGGCTGTCGATGGAGCCGTAAGCCGTGGCGAACGTGGCATAGGTCCGCCTTTGGCCCGGTCGGGGAACGACCGTGACCTTGAGTCCCGAGTCCAGTTCGTGGGTCACCAGAGTCTCCTGGACCAGGGCGTCGGTTTCACGCATCGGACGATCCCTCCTCTCGCGCGGTCAGGAAATAGATGGTGTCCAACTGGACGCGCTGAGCCACGTCTCGGATATCGACCACGGATACCGAGCCCAGCATCGTCTCCAGCTCCTCGCTGGACGGTCCGCCCCCCACGATGAGACGCTCCAGTTCCCGTCCGATCAGGGCTCCGGGAGAGTCGGCCTCGCTGCGCAGTTCGTTCATGAAGGCCCGGACCGTAAAGGCCATTTCTTCGTCCGAAATGCGGCCCGCCGCCATGTCGTCCACCTGGCGGCGGATGATGCCCACCGCCGCGTCAAAGTCTTTGAATTCGATGCCGGCGCCAATCAACAGCAACCCCACCGCGGCATCCAGACGCGCATAGGCGTAGTACGCCAGACTGGCCTTCTCCCGGACATTGATGAACAACTTGCTGTGCGCGAATCCCCCCAGCACTCCCGCATACATCATGAGCGCCGGGTACGCGGCGTCCTTCAGTCGGACACCCGTCCCGTACCCGATGGCCAGCTTGCCCTGTTGAACCTCCTGGCGCTCCACCACCACCTGCTCGACATCCCGCGGAGCGAACTCGGGCACGGGTCTGAAGGCTGCCGGATCGCGCCCGGACCAAATGTCCCGCACCAGCCGGGTCACCCTGCCCGGGTCCGCCGCTCCGACCACAAAGACCACCAGGGGCCACCCACGTTTACCGTGCCGCCACCATTCCGTCACCCGCTCGGCATCGATGCCCTCCAGATCCTCGGCCCGCCCGTAGCGCCGGATGCCGAACGCGGCCGGGCCCGCCATCTGTTCGAGACAGCGAATGGTGGCATACTGCGCCTTGTCGTTGATGAGCCCCTCGATCTGCCGCCGCAGAATCTCCTTTTCCTGGTCAACCATGTCGGAGGCGAACCGGTCCCCTTCCAGCGCGGGGTGCTGCATGACTTGGGCCAGAAACTCCAACCCTTCGGCCAGCGTGTCCGGGTGCCCGGGCAAGAATCGTCCGTCCGCCACCTCCAGCCGAAAGGACAGCAGCTGCTTGTCCCCCAATTTGCCCACATCCGCCCGGAAAGACGCGCCGTACAAGTCATCCAGACGAGCTTCCATAGCCCCGAAACTCGGCCACTTCACCGTACCGCGGCGCAGGCAGTACGGCACCAAGGCCGTCAGCGCCGCCGTGTCGGACCTCAAGTCGGATATCCACGCCGCATACAACGTGACCGTTTTGAAACGGTCCGTGGGATATACATAGACCCCGAGCCCCTCCTCAACCGTCCCGACGAACACGCGCTCCCCCCTTAAACCTTAGTCTGTCCCGGCCAATGGCCGGGACAGACTGTCCTTCGCCGACTTCCCCTGCTAGGAGACGCGCATCACCCTAACTGGCGCGCTCGATGGAACCGACCAGCGCCAGCAGTTCGTCCGCTTCCAGCGTCTCCTTTTCAATCAGAGCCTGGGCCATGCGGTTGAGCACGTCCCGATGTTGGCGCAGGATCTGCTTGGCCCGCTCGTATTGCTGCATCACGATGTGACGCACCTCGCGGTCGATGGCCGAGGCCACCTCTTCGCTGTAATCGCGGTCGCGCATCAGATCCCGGCCCAGAAACACCTGGTCGTGCCGGGTGCCGTAGGTCATCGGGCCCAGTTCATCGGACATGCCGTATTCGGTAATCATCCGCCGCACCAGCTTGGTGGACTTTTCCAAGTCGTCCTGCGCGCCGGTGGAAATCTCCCCGAACACCAGCTCTTCCGCCGCGCGCCCGCCCAGGGACATGGCCACCTGATCCAGCATCTGGTCCCGGGTGACCAGGTACCGATCCTCTTCCGGAAGCGGCATCGTATACCCCATGGCCATCCCCCGCGGAATGATGGTCACTTTGTGCACGGGATCGCCGTGAGCCGTCAACATGCCCACCAGCGTATGACCCGACTCATGAAAAGCCACGATGCGCTTTTCTTTCTCACTGACCACGCGCGACCGCTTCTGCGGGCCGGCCATGACACGCTCGGTGGCTTCCTCAAAGTGCTTCATGTGAATGCGCTTGGTGCGCTCCCTGGCCGCCAGCAGCGCCGCTTCATTGCACAAGTTGGCCAAATCGGCCCCGGTGAAGCCGGGTGTCCGCTTGGCGATGATGCCCAAGTTCACATCCTTGTCCAACGGCTTGCCCCGCGTGTGGACCTCCAGGATGGCGACCCGGCCCTTCACATCGGGGCGCGGCACCACAATCTGCCGGTCGAACCGGCCCGGCCGCAGCAGGGCGGGGTCCAGCACGTCGGGCCGGTTGGTGGCCGCAATCACGATGATGCCTTCGTTGATCCCAAATCCGTCCATTTCCACCAGCAGCTGATTCAGCGTCTGCTCGCGCTCGTCGTGGCCGCCGCCGTACCCCGCTCCCCGCATCCGCCCCACCGCGTCAATCTCGTCGATGAACACGATGCACGGCGCGTTTTTCTTGGCTTGGTCGAACAAGTCACGCACGCGGGACGCGCCCACGCCGACAAACATCTCCACGAAGTCCGAACCGCTGTCGGAGAAGAAGGGGACCCCGGCTTCACCGGCCACCGCGCGGGCCAGCAACGTCTTTCCGGTCCCGGGCTCGCCGAACAGCAGCACGCCCTTGGGAATGCGCGCGCCCAGTTCGAGATATTTCTTGGGATAGCGCAGAAAGTCCACGATCTCCATGAGCTCCTGCTTTTCCTCTTCGGCGCCGGCGACGTCATCGAAGGTGACGCGGCGTTGCGTGTCGGTGTGCAGGCGCGCCCGGCTCTTGCCGAATTGCATCACGCGGTTGCCGCCGCCCTGCGTCTGGCTGAAGAGCAGGTACAATAAGCCCGCCACCAGCAGCAGGGGCAGGAAGTTGCCGGCGAGGCTCAACCAAAACGACGTGGTGGCCGGCGGCAAAATATTGACCGTCGAGACGCCCTCGGCCATCAATTGATTGGCCAGCGTGGTGGTCCCGCCGTCGCCGTACACCGCATCAAACTTTTGTCCGTTTTTGAGCGTCACCGTCACCTGGTGGTTTTGCGAATCCAACTGGGCCGAGGCAATTTGGTGGCTTTTGGCCAAGGCCACCACTCGACTGATGGGCTTCGTCGGCACGGGGGTGCTCTGGGTATTCAACAATTCCATCAGCGTCGCCACAAACAGCACCACCAAGACGATGGTGACGACGCCCCTCAACCAGCGGCCGGTCATGGCTAACCCCCTTCGGCGCGAAGACGGTTCCGCTTAAAGCGCCTAATTATAACAGTAACATCAGACGCCGTCATCCGGTCGGCCCGGCGCGCGTTCCTAGCCACTCCTCAGTTTTCCCCCAACCGGACACGCGGTAAGATACCATTATGTGATGGCAGCCGCGGCACAGGAAGACCGGTCGCACCGACTGGTCGGAAGGTCCGCGTGGAGGAGGCGACCGATGGCGAATCAAGGCCCGAAGTCGGGCCAGCGGAAGCCCAAGAGCCAATACGCGCGGAAAAAGAAGCGATCGGGCCCGCCCGCCCATCGTCCGGTTCCGTGGGTCATCTGGCTCTTCGCCGGCATTCTGGTGGCGGTGGCCGTCACAATCGGCCTCTCGGGCCTGGGCAACAAGCCCGCTCCCACATACTCCGCCACCAACGGCAAGCCCATTCCGGCCAGCCTCTGGACGGAACTCACGTCCATCCCGCCCGCGGTCTGGAATCCGTTGGGCATTCAGCACGCCGTTCTGCCCCGGGTGGCGCGGCCGTTGGCGACGTCCGCTCCCACGGTGCAGTACATCGGGGGCGAATTCTGTCCCTACTGCGCCGCCGAGCGTTGGGCGCTCTCCATCGCGCTGTCCCGCTTCGGCACGCTGAGCGGCGTCAAATTCATGCACTCCGCAACGAACGACGTGTTTCCCAACACGCCCACCATGTCGTATTACGGTGCCCACTACAAAAGCCCTTACATCACCGCGAGCCTGGTGGAACAATACACGCGGCAGCACCAGCCTTTGGAACGTCTGACGCCGTTTGAAGTCAAGCTGTTGGAGACCTATGACGTGCCGCCCTATGTACCGGCCAGTCAATACGATTTTTCCATTCCGTTCGTCCTGATTGGAGGACGCTACGTGTGGATTGGCGCCGGCTACCAGCCCACCCTCCTGGCGGGGATGGACTGGCCCCAGATCGTGGCCACCATCCGTTCCGGCCAAGGTCCGCTGGCGCAGGGCGTCCTGGTCACCGCCAACGAGCTGACGGCGGCCATCTGCGCATCGGATGGCAATCGACCCGGATCGGTCTGCAATCAGTCGGCGATTAAAGAAGGCGAGCTGACGCTGCCGCAAGCGGGGCTGCCATGAGAGCGCGGCTCACCGTCATTCTGGTCCTCGCGCTGGTCGGCGCGGCCATCGCCGGTTATCTGACCGTCCTGCACTACACCACGACGGTGCCCCTCATCTGTGTGGGACAGGGCGGGCTCATCAACTGTGCCGATGTGCTGAGCAGCCCACAATCCGTGGTGCTGGGCCTTCCCGTCGCCGCGTGGGGGCTGGCGTGGTTCGTGCTGTTGGCGCTCGGCGCCTGGGTCGGCCGGCGCGACGGTCGCCTGATGCCGTGGCTGACGGGCTGGGCGTTGGCCGGAGCTGTGGTGGTGGTTTACCTGGTGTATGTGGAGTTTGACGTCCTGCACGCGGTGTGCATCTGGTGCTCGACTCTGCACCTCATCATCTTGGTGATCACGGGGCTTGCGGTGTGGCCGGCGGCTGCCGGCGACGCGGCCGATCAGCACGGCTCCGACGTCGCCTGATGCGCTATCGCTCCCAGCGCACGGTCCAGCCCGGCTCGTCCGGACCGGCCTCCGCCTGAACATCCACGGCCAGGCCGGGCAGCATCAGTACGTCATGGCCGTCCCGCTCCATGGTCAGCACCGGCCATGCGGTCCGCAGGCGCCGCGGCACTTTCTGGTCGACGAAGAGGTCCTGCAGCTTGCGGGTGCCCGCGGCCAAACGGATGCGGTCACCGGGCCGCCACTGACGCGCCCAGCGCGGCTCGTTGTCGAGGCGAATGCGCCGATCCCCCCCGTTCGTCTCCGGCCCGGCCACCGCGAGACGGCCCACGGGCAGCGGCGTGCGCCCCGGCACCAGCACCGGGATCGGTTCCTCCGGCCATTGCACCGCGGCAAAAGGCGGCACCACCACCCAATCGTCGCCGCGGGATTCCACCGTATGATGCCGCGGCCAGACCGTGTGGCCCGAAAACGCACGGTCGAGCTGGTCTTCCGTCACGGCCAGGCCCATATCCTCCGCGGCCATGCGCAATATCCGCTGCGACAGCCCCCGCGGCAAACTTTGGGCGCCCTCCAGCGTGAGCTCGCCGGTGTCGGGGTCGCGCAGCGCGTGCGCTGCGTACCAGGTGCGCGCCTCAGCGCCGGCCCACTCCTCCTGCATGGCTGCCGACCGCGCCAACCGCACCAGCGCCTCCACCACGCGGGGATTGTATTCGGCCTGCAACAGCGGGAGCAACTCCCGCCGCAGGCGGTTGCGGACAAAGGCGGGATCCCCGTTGGTCGCGTCTTCGCGCCACGGAATTCTCAGATCCCGCAGCATGTCGCGCAGATCGTCGCGGCTATAGTTGAGCAGCGGACGCCGCACCCGTCCCATCACCGGCCGCATCGCCGCCAGCCCGCTCACGCCGGTGCCGCGCAGAATGCGCAGCAACACCGTTTCCGCTTGATCCTCCCGCTGGTGCGCCAGCACGATCAACCCGTGCTGGGGACGGGCGACCGCCTCCAGCTGCGCTCGCCGCGCATCGCGCGCCCGCATTTCAAAGGAGCGTCCGTCGGCCGGTCCCAAGTCAGCCCGTCGCAGCACGAAGGGGAATCCCCAGCGATGGGCCCAGGATTCCGTAAAGGCGGCGTCCTGGTCGGCTTCCTCGCCCCGCAGTCCGTGATGCACATGTACCACGGTGACGCGCCAGCGAAAATGCTGCCGTCCGGCGGCCAGCATGGCGCCAAGCGCCATCGAGTCCCCGCCCCCGGAGATGCCGGCAACCAAAGCCGCGCCCGCCGGGAGAATCGGCTCCCGCGTCATATCACCCAACCACCGCTCGAGCAACCGCTGTTCGGTCACATCCGGCCCCTCCCCTCTCCGGTATGTCTCGCGCCCCCAAGGCGCCGCCGGGAAGACGCCGTCCGCAGGCGGCACCCCGTCCCATCTAAATATCCTCCATGCTAAGACAAATTTCGCCATCGGCATATCCGTAGCGACGTACTGGCCAGGACTGGCGACTCACGTGCTGCGCTGCCTCATCCGGCCGGGGTCCGTCGTCCACCTCCGGGTGTTTCCGCTTTGAAACGCGGGGCCTCTCCTTCGGGTGGGCCGGATCCGGCCGCCGGGCGGCAGGAGGCGGTCAAGAGGCGGACGCTCGGCGGCTCCGATGTGGAAATTCCCCAGGCCGGAGCGGAAAACGTGCGGCGGCGCCCGCGCTATATCCGACGGGGCTCGGGCCGGACCCCGGGGACGGTCCCCGCGCCACCCGACGGACCGATGTCAGCGCGCTGTCCGGATGCGAGGGACGGCCGACTCTCCACAGTCGGCACCGGCCCCCTCAGCGCGTGACGCGCCTCCACTCTCCCACCACCGGATGGCCGCGAGGATGGTCGACCCGCGCCCCCGCCTGACCCATCACCGCTGTCAGCACCAAGGCGTCGTCGCGAAGGGCCCCGAGGCGTTCGCGCAACAATTGCAGCAGCGTCTCGGCCATCACGTCCGCCCGGGCGACCGGCAACTCCGCCAGACATTCCCGTAAAACCTCTTCTCCCATCCCATCCGGTGCTCCCAGCGCCCCGTCGCTGACCATGACGATAACGTCGCCGGGCTCCATGCCGTGGTAGATGGGCGTCACGCGCACGTCGCGCAGAATGCCGATGGGCAGGCTCTCGGCCCGGATGAGCTCGACGCGATCCCCGCGCCGCCAAAATGTGGGCGCCGCCGCCACCTTCGCCAGTTCGGCCTCGTGTCGATCGAGATCCAAAAGGGCCAAGTCCAACGTGGCGAAGCGTTCGTCGTGGGCACGAAACACCAAGGCGCTGTTGACCACGCGCACCGCGATGTCCTGTGAAAACCCCCGGCGCAGCACTTCCTCCAGCAGGTGCACCGCCGATCCCGATTCAAGCGCCGCCTCCGGGCCCGCCCCCATGCCGTCGGACAAACCCATCACCACCCGACCCGGAGCCAATTCCTGAACGAAGTGTGTGTCTCCGCTCACCTGTCCGCCCCGCCGCGCCCGCTTCGCCGCGCCCACACTGATCTTGAGGCGCAGCCGCTCCGGTTGTGGCCGTGGGGCCCGATCCAGGTCCCGCGCCATGTCCGCCACCAAGCCCATCAATGTCTTCAGATGGGCGTGGATGGCTTCCTGCACTTCCTCCTCGTCGCGACGCCGGCCTTCGCGGAGGGCGACCCGGGCCGCCGTCTCGTTGAGGGCCTGGGCCAAGCGCTCAGACTTGATGCAGACGGCATCCAGGTATGGCCCGAGATCCTCCGCCTCGGCCGGCGTCGTCTCGGCCCGCGTCAACTGCTCCTGCACGGCGCGGTACGACCGGTAAAAGTCTTCGTCCCAGCAGCGCCGATACAACGAGCATCGGCGGCAGACCCCTTGCACCACCGCGTCGACCGGACTCGTCTCCCGCGGCTTGTCATCGGGCCACGTCATCATGCCTCTCATCTGATCCAACACCTCCGCTACGCGAGGCAGCCGCGCCCGAGCCGCCTCCTCGGGCGTCTCGGTGAGCGGTCGCAGCCACTCTCGAAATACCGTGATGGCCGCTTCGGGCAGGACAAGGAAAATCAGAGCCCCCGCACCGACCGACAGGAGGAGCGGGTTAAGACGCGGCGGGCTCGACAAGTAGAAGGCATACACGAGAAATCCGCCCAGCAATCCGAGGCCCGCCCAGCGCCAGCCGGCACGGCCCGCCACCCCCGCCGCGAACCCCGCCACCACCAAAAGACCCACGGAATCCGTGGCACCCCCGCTCAGTACCGAGGTGACGCCGAGCGTCGCACCGGCCAACGCCCCTCCGGGGGGTCCGGCGACCACGGCCGCCGCCATCATCACCAGCGCTCCCAAGGTGATGCCGGGCCACCACCATCCCCAATGCAAAGCCTCCATGCCAGCCACCACGGCCGCAAAAGAAAAGAGGGCCAAGCTGGCTTGCAGCGGCTCGCGCGCGGTGTGGCTCGCCGTGATCCACCGCCACGCCCGTCTCCCCCACCAGGCCGTCAGTCCCCCCAGTCCGGCGGCCAGCGCGCCCAAGGGCCACACGGCGGCGGGTCGCCAGGAGAGCGGTCCCAAAAACAGCAGGAGGCCTCCCAGCGAAGCCAGTCCCAACGTGGAGACCGGTGCCAGGGGCCGTCGGCCCAGCACGGCCAGAGCCAGTCCCAGAACGGCCAGGATGCCGGCCGCCACAGGTCCCACCGCAATCCAAGTGCCGGCGGTCGCTCCCGCGTAGACCGCGAACCAGTCGCGCCGGTCGAAGGCCCACGCCACCACCACCAGACCCCAGGCGAAGGGCGCGGCTCCGTGATACAGCGTGGCTTGTCCCAACACGAGGGCCAGCATCGCCAGCCCGCACCGCTCCAGCCATCGCTCCGTCCACCCACTCCATAGCCGATCGGGAATCGGGATGGCTTGCCCTGCCAAGTCGTCGCCCCCCTGCGTCACCGGGTTGGAGCCGTCCTCTGGTGGCGGGCATCACCATAACAGCTTGACCGCATGAAGAGTGCCGCTGAGTGACGAGCACCACCAAAATCACGCGACAAAATCTCGGCTGCCCTGACGTGTTTCAGCGTTAAATCCACCGGCGTCCCGATGCTCCATGTACAGGTGCCCGGTCGGATGCTACGATCGAAGCGCTCCGCCCCATCACACAAGCGGCGGGTGCGGTTGAGGTGATGTCATGCTGCGGCTTTTGACCATCGCCGGATCAGACTCCGGCGGCGGCGCCGGCATTCAAGCCGACCTGAAGACGTTTCAAGCGCTGGGC
Organism: Clostridiales bacterium; assembly: GCA_027318915.1. The sequence continues at coordinate 9,392 of DAHVOH010000013.1, read as the reverse complement.
GCCTACGGCATGTCGGTCGTCACGGCGGTCACGGCTCAAAATACTCGGGAAGTCACCGGCGTCTGGGCTCTGCCCCCCGACGCCGTTCGGGCTCAGATCGACGCTGTCCTGCAGGATGTGGGCGTCGATGCGATCAAGATCGGGATGCTGTTTGACGCTGACATCATCCTGGCGGTGGCCCGTGCCTTAAAATCTTACCCGCCGACGCCCGTCGTCCTGGATCCGGTGATGCGCGCCAAGGGCGGGCACCGGCTTCTTCGGACGGATGCCGAAGACGCGCTGCGGACCGAGCTGCTTCCCCTGGCGCATGTGGTCACCCCCAACTTGCCGGAGGCGGCAGTGTTGGTGGGACAGGACTTGAACGATGAGCAGGCCCGCACCGAGGCCGGTCGGCAGTTGAATCGCCTGGGCGCTCGCTGGGCCCTGGTCAAAGGCGGCCACACCGAGGGCCCGGTCATCCGTGACATCCTGACCGGGCCCGAGGAGCACACCTATACGGTCGCGCGCATCGACACCCGCCATACCCATGGAACCGGCTGCACGCTGTCCAGCGCCCTGGCGGTTGGATTGGCGCGCGGCCTTTCCGTCCCGGCAGCCGTTGAACTGGCGGAACGCTACGTGGCGGGCGCCATCCGCAATGCGCCGGGCATCGGGCACGGCCACGGCCCGCTCAATCATCAGTGGGGCATGTCCCCATGGCTGTAGTCACCGGCCTGCATGTCCTCATTGACCCGGACCGCATCCCGGCGGCCCGTCTGCCCGCCTTCATCCGGGAAGTGGCCGACGCCGGAGCGTCCGTGATCCAGGTGCGCGCCAAGGCGGCCTCGACCCGGAGCGCCCTGGCGTATCTGACGGCAGCGAAGCGCGCGATGAACGGGGCCCTGACGCTCGTGGTCAACGACCGCGTGGACTGGGCTCTGGCCGTCGACGCCGACGGGGTCCATTTGGGCCAGGACGATCTGCCTCTCGACATTGCGCGCCGCCTGGGTCCCCATTTGATTCTCGGGGCGTCTGTCGGCAACCGCGTCGAGTTGGACCGGGTGCTGCCGGAGCGTCCGGACTACCTCGGAGTGGGCCCGATCTTTGCGACGCCCTCCAAGGCCGATGCGGGGGCGCCCATCGGCGTGGAGGGACTCCGCGCCTTGATGGCCGACGTACCCCCCGGCATGCCCGTCATCGCCATCGGCGGCATCACGCCGGACAACGCGGGCGCAGTCTGGGCGGTCGGCGTGCAGGGCCTGGCCGTCATTCACGCGGTCGTCGGCGCCCAAGATCCGGGCCGGGCCGTCGCCGCGCTGCTGGAAGGACGCGGTGTGCGGGGCTGAATAGTCCCCGACCCGCAGGGAGACAAGTCGAGGGAGGGGACGCGCAATGCACACGGAGCAGTGGCGGTTGGATGCCGACCCGATTTGGGAAGCCATCTTTCGGCACCCGTTTTTGACGGGGCTGGCCGATGGCACGTTGGACCAGGCCGCCTTTCGCTATTTTGTCCGTCAAGACTACGTCTATCTCCGGGACTTCTCCCACGTCCTGGCCATGGCAGCGGCACGCAGTCCGCTTCGCGGCGACGAGCGGATCTTGCTGCGCCACGCGGAGATTGTGCATGCGGTCGAAGCGGAGCTGCATCAAAGTCTGGCCCCTGTCCTGGGTTTGGACCCGAGCGAGTTGGCCGCCTCCGTTCCGGGCCCCGTCACCCGCGCCTACGCCGATCACTTGGTGCGCGCCGCCTGGGAGCGTCCCTATGCGGTGCTGCTGGCGGCCGTGCTGCCCTGCTACTGGATTTATCGCGAAGTCGGGCAGCGCCTGGCCGGGACCGACCCGGGCTTTCAACCCTACCGCGACTGGATCGAGACCTACGCCGGCGATCTGTACGGCTCGTCGGTCGACGAGGCGCGCGGCATCGCCGAGCGGAGCGCCGAGCGGGCGCCGGCTCGGGAGCGGCAGGAAGCGCGCGAAGCCTTCTGGGTCAGTTCCCGCTACGAGTGGTTGTTCTGGGAACAAGCCTGGTCCCGGGAAGCAGCGTTCCGCACGGCGGAGCTGCCCGCCTCCCCGCCGTCTTCTTAGGTCGAGGGTGCCGGTCCCAGGCCCCATCCGCCGGTCGGCGTTTGAAACAGGAGACGACCGCGACCGTGGCCCGTTTCCTCGCTCCGGCGAGCGCGTCCGCCCGCCGCCTGACCGCGCCTTTTCGGGGACCTTCGTCAAAGCGGCCGGCTGATGGGAATGCGGGGACGAGCCCTGATTCGAATCCGGTCGACGACCGGGAACGGCCTGGGCGGCGCCGTTGAACCCCCGCCGGGCATGTCCTCGTCCAGCCCGGGGGCAGAAGGGGGTCAGGACCCCGCACAGAGCAGGGGCGCGCCGATCCGGATGCCTGGCCGCTACCCAGCCGATTAAGATCCCGAGGGTTTGTGCGGAGGAGGAACCGCGACGACCATCATCGACTGGCTACTCGATTCCGATCCGTCGGTGCGCTGGCAGGTCCTGCGCGACCTGATCGGTGCCCCCGACCAAGAGGTCGCCCAGGAGCGGGCTCGGGTGGCGGCGGAGGGTCTCGGCGCGCAGCTGCTCCACCTGCAGGATCCGGAAGGCGGCTGGGGGGGCGCGGCGTGGAATCGGGGATGGGATTCCACCATGCACGTCCTGATGCTGCTGAGAGATTTGGGTCTCGACCCGGCCAGCGATGCAGCGCGTCGCGCCGTGCGGCTCGTCCGCGACCATGTAACCTGGCGGGGATGGGGTCCGGGTGGTGGCGACAACCCGTTCTTCGCGGGCGAGGTCGAAACCTGCATCAATGCGCAGGTGGCGGCCGTCGGTGCGTATTTTGGCCAGGACGTCGAGGCCCTTGTCCATCGGCTGCTCGGCGAGCGGCTGCCGGATGGCGGCTGGAATTGCGAGACCGAGAACGGGTCCGTGCGGTCCTCTTTCAACACCACCATCTGCGTGTTGGAGGCCCTGCTGGCGTACGAACGCGCCGGCGGAAATCTCAGCGGGGTGGTCGACGCCCGGCTCGAGGGCCAGGAATACCTCTTGGAGCGTCACTTGTGCCGCCGTCTGTCGACCGGTGAGGTGATCGAGCGAGACCGCAAGAGCGGCACCGACTGGAGGCGCTTCGCCTTCCCGACCTGGTGGCACTACGATGTGCTGCGGGGGCTCGACTATCTCCGGAGCGCCCAGGCCGTGCCCGATGCCCGCGCTGCCGAAGGCATTGAATTGGTTCGCTCCAAGCGCGGCGAGGCTGGTCATTGGGCGCTCGACCTCCGCCACCCGGGCAACATGCCGGTCGAGATCGACACGGGAGCGGGCCGTCCGAGTCGGTGGAACACGCTGCGCGCCTTGCGGGTGCTGCGCTGGTACCGTCGTTCGAGTGATTGACCCGGCCGGGCAGACGGCAAACAACGCGCCCGGGCGCCCCCGGTGGACCTATGTCCGGTTGGCGCCGGCTGCTCCAGGGCGCCCTGCAGGCAACGGACTAGCGGTAGGGCCAGAGAGCCACGGTCAAGAGCACACTGGTCGCCCCGGCGAAAAACCAGTGCAGGAGGATGGTCCGGGCCGTGCGACCCGGTCCCATGGCCGCATGGCGCAACACCAGGCCCACGGAGCTGCCGCCCAAGAGGGCCAGACCGGCCGCGTCGAGCCAGAGACCGGCGGCCGAGCCGATTGCGTACGCCGGATGACGGTGCACATAATAAAAGGCCCCGGCAAACACCAGCCACAGGAGCAAAACCAGCGTGGCGTGCAGATACCGGCCCGTGCCGGGCGGACTCCGCCGAAGATATTGGACCAGAGCCAGGACACCCGCCGCCAGGGCCAGCGGCACCAAAATCCAGGCCGCGTGGGCCAGCACCGCCATTTCCGCTCGAAAGAGGGCGTGGGGCGACGCATAGACGCCGGCCATCAAAAGCGCCCGGCATCCGCCATCGAACGCAGATAGCGGGACAGGTCGGCGGCGAAGTCGGTGCGGGCCAACCCATAGTCGATGACGGCTTTGATATACCCCAGCTTGTCGCCCACGTCGAACCGCTCGCCCTCGTAGATCACGCCGACCAAGCGGCCCGCTCGCGCCATCCTGTCCAGGGCGTCGGTCAGTTGAATCTCGCCGCCCGCGCCCGGCGGCAGACTCTCCAGAAGCGAAAACACGTCCGGGTCGAGGATGTAGCGGCCCATGACCGCCCACGAGGGATCGAGCGCCAGATGCGCGGGCGGCTTTTCCACCAGCTTGGCAATGTGCAGGACACGGCCGTCGCGATGCCCGGACGCCACGCCGTAGCGGGACGCCTCCTCCCGTGGCACCTCCATCAGAGCCACCACGGACAATCCCGGACGGTAGTGCTCCAGCAGCTGGGCCAAGATGGGCCGCGGGCCCAGCATGACGTCGTCGGGCAACATGACGGCAAACGGCTCGCGGCCCACATGCTCCTTGGCCTGCAGCACGGCATGCCCCAACCCCAGCGGATCCGCCTGCCGGGTATAGTGCAGGCGCAAGCCGCGGCCCGGTTCGTGAACGGCCTCCAGTTCGGCCAGCTTGCCCCGTTGACGGAGCAATTCCTCCAGCTCCGGTTGGCGGTCGAAATGGTCGGCCAGCAGTTCCTTGCCCCGACTGGTCACCACCAGGACATCCGTAATCCCGCTCTCGGCCGCTTCCTCCACGGCGAGTTGGATAATGGGCCGGTCGATGAGGGGAAGAAGCTCTTTCGGGAGCACCTTGGTGGCCGGCAGCAGACGGGTGCCCAGTCCTGCCGCCGGAATGACGGCCTTCTTCACGGCGCCGATCCCGCCCGGCTCTACTGCCATGCCGGTCCCTCCTCCTCCGCGACCCGGCGCACCAGGGCCCGCACCGTCTGCGCCTCTTCGGGCGGCAAAATCAAGATGGCGTCCGGCGTGCGCACGATCACCAGATGCTCCAGTCCAATGCCGGCGATGAGCGGCCCGTCGTCGCCCACCACCACCACGTCGCGGCTCTTCTCCAAAACGGTGCGGACCGGCGGGCGCCCGGCCAAAATTCTCGCCACGGCTTGAAACGTGCCAACGTCGTCCCAGCCGACATCCAACGGCAGAACCGCCAATTCCGGACCGCACGGCTCCATAATGCCAACGTCCAGCGTCACATTGGGCAAAGCGGCAAATCGCTCCAGCGCCTGCGGTGCGTCCATCTCCCCCACCGCCGCCCAATGGCCCGGCAGCCAGGTGCGAAAGGCGTCGGCCAAGGGCGCCAGGGGCAGCACGAACATGCCCGAGTTCCAAAAGTACTGACCACTCTCCACCATCTCGGCCGCGCGCCGGGCATCCGGCTTCTCAACGAAGCGAACCACCGAGCGCGCAGCACCGCCAATGGGTCCGCCCGCCTCGATGTATCCAAACCCGGTGTCCGCTCGATCCGGCACGATGCCAAACAGGGTCATCTGCTGGCGGGCGCGGGCGTGGTCCACGGCCTCCGCCAAGCGTCGCCGAAAACCGTCGCCGTCGCGAACCGCATGGTCGGACGGCAACACTACCAGGACCGCCTCGGGATCCTGGGCTTGGATAACTCTGGCGGCCCAAGCCACCGAGGCGGCCGTGCCCCGGCCCACCGGCTCGCCCAGGATGTGCGCCGACGGGAGGCCGGGCAACTGGCTCGCCACCATCCCCCGATATTCCTCCCCGGTGACCACCACGATCCGGCCCTCGGGGATGACGGGACCCACGCGGTCACGCGTCTCTTGGAGGAGCGTACGCGAGGACAAGAGACTGAGGAACTGCTTCGGAGCGGTCCGTCGCGACAAGGGCCAGAAGCGCTCTCCCCGTCCACCGGCCAACAGCACCAGCCAGTTCACTCGGTTGCGTCCTCCCATGCGTGCGCCGCCGCGGCCGCGCCGCCCGGCCGCTCCAAGACAATCTCCAGCGCCGCCAGCACCCGCATCAGGGGATCCAAACGGGCTCCCTCCCCCATCGTCCCGATGCGCCACACCTGCCCTTTCAACGGGCCGAGGCCACCGCCAATCTCGATCCCGAACTCCTCGAGAAGTCGTCGCCGCACGCCCGCATCGTCGACGCCCGCAGGAATCCGGACCGTGGTCAGGGAGGGCAGGCGCACCTCTTCGGGCACCAGCAGGCTCAGGTCCATCGCCTCCAGTCCGGCCCACAAAGCCCGGCTGGCACGCCGATGGCGCGCAAAGCGCGCCTCTAACCCTTCCTGCCGGATGAGCCGCAGTCCGGCCGCCAAGGCGTAGACCATGCTGACGGGCGCGGTGTGATGATAAAACCGCTCCTGGCCCCAATAGCGCTCCAGCAGGGAAATGTCCAGGTACCAACTGGGCGGCGGGCTCTTTCGTGCCCGGATCTTGGCCAGAGCGTCCTCGCCGGCCGTGAACGGAGCCAACCCCGGCGGTACGGCCAAGCACTTCTGAGTCCCGGAGAACACGATGTCGAACTGATGGCGGTCGACATCCACCGGCATGCCTCCGAGGGCGGTGACCGCGTCCACCAACAGCAGCCCCCCCTGATCATGCACCCAGGCCGCCACATCGTCCAAGGGCTGCAGGACACCGGTCGACGTCTCGGCCATCACCAGGCCGACCACGTCAAAGGGCCCTCGCTGCTCAATTTCCGCCTGCAACCGATCGAGCGGCAGGGCGGTGCCCCACGGCACCTCCAACACGTCGACCCGCGCTCCCTGCCGACGGGCGGCGTCGGCCATCCGATCGCCGAACACCCCCGCCCGCACCACCAAGACCCGCGTGTCGGATTCTACCCAGTTCACGATGGCCGCCTCCATCCCCGCGCTGCCGGTGCCCGACAGCGGAATGGCGACGCGATTGACGGTGCCGAAGACCCAGCGCAGGTCGTCTCCCACCGTATCCATAATGGCCAGAAACGCAGGATCCAAATGTCCCAAAACCGGCTGGGCCATGGCCAAGCGCACGGCTGACGGCACGGGGGACGGGCCGGGCCCCATCAATAATCGCTCCGGAATTTCGCCTGCCAAAAGATTTTGCCCCCTCCCATACTCGTCCACCGTAGCACGGCCCCTTGGGGTCCGCAATTGCCCATGGTCGCGGTTCGGGAGCGCCGGGTGCCCTCAAGTCGCGGGTGAAGACGGCTCCCCCGCGCAGGCTTCCGGCATCAGGCGCGGCGCCGGATCGCCGGGTTCCCGGAGCCCTCCGGAGCGATTCCGATCAGTGGGGACCGGGGGTGGTGTCGCGGTCGGCTTCATGCGGTTCGGACCCGGCCGCCACCCGATGCGCATTCCGGTCCGCCACCGCCCGCGCTTGGTCCAAGTCGGCGCGGATGGCGGCCAGCTCCCGCAGGACGCGCTGCTCCAGGCGAAATGTCTGTTGGGCCAGCTCCCTGTCCTTTCGCGCCTGCCGGTTCTGGCTCATCATGATGATGGGGGCCGCATAGGCGGCCTGGAACGACAGGGCCAAGTTGAGCAGGATGAACGGGTACGGATCCCAGCGCCGTATGGGCACCGTCAGATTGACCGTAATCCAGGCTCCCCACAGCACCGTCTGGGCCAAAATGAACGGCCAGGAGCCGGCGCCCCGCGCCAACGCGTCCGCCACCCGTTGACCCACGGTGCGATGGCGGCGAGGTGCTGCCGTTGTGTTGTCTTCGGGCATCCACGACTCCTTCCCGTCGCTGGGCGGCACGGCCATCCTCACACCTCTAGCCTGACCCGCACGCGGCCGGATCTTGCCCGGCCGGCCCGAACTCTTTACGGGGAGGGCTCGGCGGCAGGAGGATGGAGAGGGAGGTGTGCCGGCACATGGCGCAAACGGTGGATCCCGCTCGTTATCCCCATCAGCTCTCGGTTCGCGTCCGATTCTGCGAAACGGATGCCAACGGACACGTGAGCCAAGTCAGTTACTTCATCTACTTTGAAGAGGCTCGCAGCCGCATCCTGCAAAGCCTGGATTTCGCCTGGTTCACGGGACGCCATATGCTGGTGCTGGCTCGTCAGTGGGCGGACTATCTGGCGCCGGCCTATTTTCCCGAGAACCTGACCGTGTACACGGCGGTGGTGCACGTGGGTCGCTCGTCGGTGCGGGCCGTGCACCGCATCGCCCGCGCCGACGAACGGATCGTGCTTTGCCAGGGAGAGTCCACCATGGTGCTGGTGGACCAGAACACACAGCGCAGCACCCCCTGGCCCGACGACATACGGCAGCGTCTGGCCGCCCGCTGCGATCCGGACCTGGCCCTGCCCTTCGCATAGGCCCAAGTCGCGCGGGGTCTCCCGGCGGCGAATCCGATTCGTGCGATGCCCCGAATGGACAAGTAGCAAAACGATGCGGGAACACCCGCTGCCAGAGATGAAGAGGGGGACTCCGATGATTGGCAAGATCACAAGTTTGGTGGCGGTGGCCGCCCTGAGCGCCACGCCGCTGCTGGGGATGGCGCCCGCGCCGATTTCCCATGCGGCCACCACCATCGCCGGACTGAACCAGGTCAAGGTCGTCGCCAGCACCATTGACAGCCAGAACGGGGATCTCAATCCCTACGGCCTCACGTATGACAGCTATGCCGGAACCAACACCAGCCCGAATCCTTTCTTCGGCGACTTCCTGGTGTCCAATTTCTCCAACAGCGCCGGCACGTCGGGCGCCGGTGACAGCATCGAGGCCATCAATCCCAAAACCGGCGCGGTGCAGCCGTTCAGCCACTACGCCAACGGGCCGGTGGCGCTGGCGGTCAGTCCGAAGGGCCCGGTCTGGGTGGCCAATTTCGGCCAGATGGGTACGGACGGCAATGTGGAAGTCCTGAAGCCCAACGGCACCCTGTTTCCCGGCAGCGACAGCATGATTACCAATGCCGACCTGGGCGGTCCATGGGGACAGGTTTTCGTGCCGGGCACCACACCTGCCTTCCTGGTCACCAACGCGTTGACCGGAACAGTGGACGCCATGTATGACTTCTCCCCGCCGACTTTCAACACCGACACGCAGTTCGCCGTGATCGGATCGGGGCTGGCCCACCAGGGCACCACCGCCGCCACCGTGCAAGGTCCACAGGGCATGGTGTACGACCCCATGACGCACATGATCTACGTGACGGACACGGCCGACAATTCGATTCGCGCGTTCTTCTGGACCGGCAGCACCACGCCCAACCAGGGCACGGGGCAACTGGTCTTTCAGGGTGCGCCCTTGGCCGGTCCCGCCGGCATCACGATCAACCCGATCAACGGAGACCTCCTGGTGGTCAACACGCGTCACAACACGCTCGTCGAGTTGACGGTCGGCCAAAACGGTACGCCGGCTCATGTGGTCGCCATTCGACTCCTGGACAAGACGCCCGTCAACCCCCGGACCGGTGCGGGCTCGGCGCTCTTCGGCGTCTACGCCATGAAGAACGCCCAGGGACAGCTCCGCGTCTACTTCACGGATGACAACACCAACACGCTGGACGTCCTCAAG
>DAHVOH010000139.1 GCA_027318915.1 Clostridiales bacterium | reverse complement strand
GGGAGGGCCAATGATCGCTCACCCTCGCCCTCGCCGCCCCGGAGCGCGCGGGGGACCGCACTTACGGCCAGATATTCGGGCATGGTCCGAAATAAGAAAGAGGCGACCTGTTCATAGGGCCGATCCACGACCTGCTCGGGACGGACGCCGAGAATCCGGGCGCCATGGGCGTTGAGGACCCGAAGAAACCCCCGGGCGTCCACCACCATGATGCCCGACATCATGGCGTTGAAGAGGTGGGGAGAGAGCTCCTCGCGCGAAAGTCCCCGCCAGTCCGGCCCCGGTGCGGGCGACGGCGGGGCCGGCAGCAGGTCGGCGGTGATCTCCCCCGCCAAGCGGCCGTGGCGCACGACGGGCACCGCCGGCCAGTCGGGATGTTCTTGGAGGATGCTGCGGGCGGTTTCAATGTCCATGTGGGGATCCAGTTGCGGGAGCTGGCCGGCGGGGACCATGAGGTGGTCGACGCGCTCGGCGGGGCTCCGTTCTTGGCGGTCCAACCGGAGACCACCGACAAACTGTTCCCCCTTCAGCACCCAGGCCAAGCGGTGGGGCGCTGTCGACACGGTCCATTCCGCCAAAGCCAGCAGATCGTCGGCTTGGCAGGTCACCAACGCCGGCCGCATGACAAACGCCACCGTCATTGCAATCGCTCCTTTCCGACCCGACCGGACCCGGTGAGCACCCCTGGGCGGGAGCGGTTCCTGCCGGCAGGCACCTTGCCTTGAGTATGGAACGCGATGCGGGCGTTGTCGTGTTTTAAGCGGGAAAGGCCATGGAGGATGGGCCGGGCCGAGTCATCGAGAAAGAGCAGCCAGCCGCACGACGCCGTCTCCGGGGAATGCGACCGGCCGTCGCGACGACCCGCCAATCACGGCGCGCCGACCGAATGCGATGGCGCGCTCCGGTGACGGTCAGCGGTCGAATTGCTCCAGCACCTGCCGGCGGTATTGGCGAAACGCGAACCTTTGCGCCCAGGCGGCTCCCGGACCCACTATCGGGATGCCGCCCCGCCGCACCCATCCGACCCCGTGATGCGGGGTGAGGGACACCATGAGGCCCTGCAGACGCGGCGCGAACGGGTTCGGGAGGGATGCGCCGTCCAGTTCCGCCAGCAGCGTCCGCCCCACGAACGCGCCGGCCAATACGGCCACCTGCGCCGTGGGAGGGGTGGGACGCCGGGTCCCTGGCACCCGCCAGAGATCTCCGGCGACGTAGATGCCGGCTTGATTGCGACCCCAAGCGTCGACCACGGGGTACCCGTCCGATCCCACGATGAGGTCGCCGTCCGCGATCCACCCCGGCGCGCGCTGGCCTCCCGCCCACACCAGCACGTCATAGGCGAGGGGAGGTTCGGCCTCGAAGGCGATGGTGCCGGCTCCCACCGCACGGATATGGGCTCCGGTCATGATCCGGACACCGGCGAGACTCAGGTGATGGGCGGCATAGAGGGAAAGACCGGGACCAAACCCGGGAAGGACCTGACCGCTCTGCTCGATGAGCGTCACGCGATGCCGGGCCGAAAGCCGTCCGGCCACTTCCACTCCAGTCAGCCCGGCCCCCACCACCGCCACGCGCTGGTCGTCGGCGCGGGCCAGGCAATCGCGAAGCGCCAGGGCATCTTCCAAACGGCGCAGCGGCCAAGCGTGGTCGGTCCATCCGGCATGGGGCGGCACCGCGCTCTCCGAGCCGGGCGCCAGCACCAGCTGGTCGAAGGACCAGAGGCGGCCGTCGTCGCTGGCGACTTGACGGCGCGAGGCCATGATGCGGGTGACGCGGACGGGATAGTGGCGGATGGCCGTGTGCCGGAACAGGTCGGCGAAGGCGATTTGATGGGTGCCGGGATCGTCGTCCGGATCCAAAGCCTGAACCAACTCCGTCACCAGGACTTGTCCCGGTTCGGGGTCCAGCAGGCTCAACTCCACATCACGGCGGTGGCTCAAGACGGCCAGAGCGGCCAATCCGGCATAGCCGCCGCCCACAACCACGATTCGGCGGACGTTCTCCATGAGGCTCCCTCCTCTTCATGATACCACCGGGAGCGGCTTTGTTGTGAAAGATTTCACAAAAGAGACCATCGGGAATCGACCCCGCGAGGCGGTCAAGGCGGATGCGGATTGGGAACCCCGGACTGTCCGGAGACTTGGCAGGCTGGCCCCGCGAGGATACAATGTGCACAGAGTTGTGCACACTTGCGCGAGCGAGGACGGGAGACGGAGGCAGGCCGGCGGCCGCCCCTGCCGCCGATCGGTGCCGCCGTCCAGGTCCCGCTCACCGAGCCGGGTCACCCAGCGTCCAAAAAAGGTTCCAAAGGAGCGTTCCGGTGCGACGATTTGCCTTTATCCTTCACCCGCTGCGCCTCGACGACTTCGCGCGCAAGTTTCCCTTCACCCGGTGGCTGCCCGAACGGGTGGTGGAGAGTGTCTTCAGCCGAGTGCCCCCGCTCCGGGTGGGTCATGTCACCGGCGTCCGGTCCGTCCAGGGAGAGGAGTTGGAGGGGTGGCTCATCGGGCTGCCGATGACGCCCCGCGTCATCTTGGAAAGCCCCTATGAACGGGTGCTGGCGGCGCTGACCAAGGCGGGCCACATGGCGGAGTCACTGGGTGCCGAGATCGTCGGACTCGGGGCCTTTACCAAGATTGCGGGCGACCGCGGGATCACGCTCAGTCAACGACTGGGCATTCCGGTGACCAGCGGAAATTCTTACACCACCGCGACCGCGGTCGAGGGTGCGTTGGCCGGCGCCGCGCGCCTCGGGATTGACCCCCGGCAGGCGAGCGTCACCGTCATCGGGGCCACGGGGTCCATCGGCGCCGCCTGTTGTCATTTGCTGGCCGATCAGGTGCCCGAAATGACCTTGGTGGCCCGGGGCCGTGAGCGGCTGGAGATGTTGCGCCAGGAGCTCGGGCGGCAGCATGCCGATACCCGGTTCAGCGTGGACACCGATATTTCCCGCGCCATCCGGCAGGCGGATGTGGTGATTGCGGTCTCCTCCGCGCCCGACGCCATCGTGGCGCCGGAGGATCTGAAACCCGGTGCGCTGGTGTGCGACGTGGCGCGTCCGCGGAACCTGTCGCGCCTTGTGAACGAACGGCGGCCCGACGTCATGGTGATTGACGGCGGTGTGATTGAGGTGCCCGGTGCCGCGGCCGACATGGGCTTCGACTTCGGCTTCCCGCCCCGCATGGTCGAAGCGTGCATGGCGGAGACGATGGCGCTGGCCTTGGACGGTCGTTTGGAGAACTTCACCCTCGGTCCGACGGTCGACCCCGACAAAGCGCGTGAGATTCATCGCATTGCCGCCCGGCATGGATTTCACTTGGCGGGCTTTCGGCGCTTCGAACGCGCCATACCGGACGAGGAGTTCGACCGGGTGCGCCGGCTGGCCCCAGGGGGCGCCTCGGAGATTCCGCCCACGGTTTTTCGCCTGGGCGATCCGGTCAAATCCTGACCAAGCGCCGTCGCTCCAGGGCCGCGACGAGGGTTGGTCGGATTTGATCCCGAACGGCGATGGCCTCTCCCTGCCCGACGGGCTATGCTAGAGGAGAGCGGGCGATCGCTGGGAGGGACCAGGCGTGCAGGTGGGTTTTGTCGGTTTGGGTGTAATGGGGCAGCCGATGGCGCTCAATTTGTTGAAGGCGGGCCATGATCTCCAAGTCTACAACCGGACGGCGTCCAGGGCGGAACCGCTGGTGGCGGCGGGAGCGCGCTGGGCGGCGACGCCGCGCGACGCCGCCCGGGGCGCCGACGTGACGATCACCATGGTCACCGATGACGCGGCGGTGCGGGCGGTGGCGGCGGGTCCGGACGGCGTCCTGGCCGGGGCGGCTCAGGGCAGCGTGGTGGTGGACATGTCCACCATCTCTCCGGACACGACCCGCGGCTTGGCGGAAGAAGCCGCCGGGCACGGGGTGATTTGGCTGGACGCTCCGGTGACGGGCGGCGATGTGGGGGCTCGGGAAGGCACCCTCACCATCATGGTGGGCGGGCCCCGCCAGGCTTTTGAAGAAGTGCACGCGTTGTTTGAGGCGATGGGCAAGCGCATCGTCTACGTCGGCGAGAGCGGCCTCGGTCAGAGCCTGAAGCTGGTGGGCAACCTGATTTCCGGCATGACCCTGCTGGCGTCGGCCGAAGGCCTTCGTCTCGGCGAGGCGGCCGGGATCCCGCTGGCGACGATGGCCGAAGTGCTGCCCTACAGTTCGGCCCAGTCATTCGAGTTGGCCAAGGCGTTGGATCGCTGGGGACGGCGGGCGTTTGACCCGGGCTTCTCCGTGGCCAATCGAACCAAGGACATGCGGCTGGCGGTCGAAATGGCGGAGAGCGCCAACTTCTCGCCCGCCCTCGGAGCGGTGGCGTTTCAAGTGTGGGCCGTTCATGCGGCGCGCTTCGCGGCGCTGGACGAGGCCAGCATTCTCAAGCGATGGGACGCCTGAATGCCGATGAGACCTCGGGCGGCGCGGACGCCGACGCCTATTGCGGCAGCAGCGCCAGCAACGGAGCGAGGACCGACGGACGCGGGGGAGAGGTTTTGGGGGGCGGCGGCGCCGGTGCCGCGGGTCCCTTCGGGCCTGCGGCCCCGGGAGGGACGGCCGGGGGCTTGGGCGGCGGCGGGACGGCGACGGTGGACGGGGCGGTGCGCGGCGGCATGGTGACGGTGGTGACTTCGGGCTTGAGCACCTGGTAGGGCGCCGGACGGCGGCGCGCCACGGACTTTGTCGGGACGGCGGCCGCCGTCGGACGAGGATGCGCCGTCCAGGCGATGCCGCCCCCGATCGCCAGCGCGAGAAGCACTGCCGCCGCGATCCTCATGGGCCGTCTCGATCCCCTCATTCGGCCATGCCTCCTCTGTCGCCGTTCGCTGCGGGCGCGGCGTGTTGCCGATCGGGCCGGGGGCCTTTCGCGAGCCAAGCCCCTCGTATTATAGAGATTCGCGGCGGTCCGAGAAATTGGGGCAAGCGGAGGAGATGTGCGATGCACGACGACATCGTCGCCCGCGCCCGGGACGCGGGCGTTCGCCAGGTCGGCCTTCAGTTCACCGATGTGCTGGGTGTGGCCAAGAACGTCGCCATTCCCGTCGAATTGCTGCCGCGGGCCCTGGACGGCGAGGTCCTGTTTGACGGATCGTCCATCGAGGGATTTGCCCGCGTTGAGGAAGCTGACATGTTTTTGTTGCCCGACCCCGCCACGTTCATGATTTTGCCGTGGCCGTCGGGCCCCGCGCCAACGGCCCGCCTGATTTGCGACATTCGGCGACCCGACGGCACTCCCTATGCCGGCTGCCCGCGGAGCGCCTTAAAAAGGGTGCTGGCCTTGGCGCATCAGCAGGGATTCGCGGTGCAGGTGGCGCCGGAAGTGGAATTTTTCCTGTTTGAGCGCGACGACCAGGGTCGCGCCTCCACCCGCACGGAGGACCAAGCG
>DAHVOH010000138.1 GCA_027318915.1 Clostridiales bacterium | reverse complement strand
CGTCTTCATCATCGTCACCCCTCTCGGTCACTGGGCGCACTCCCGAGTTCCGTGGAACTTCGGTGACGGTCGGTGGCCGGTTCAGGCCAGGTTCTGATCGTAGTTGGGGGGTGTGACAGTCTCGCCTCGCCGGCGGCGGGCGGCTTCGGGGCCGCGGTGAACGGGGACTCGAAGATCCTCCAAGCCTACATCGCAGACCAGTATAGGGGTCGCTTCTCCCGGGGGCATCTGCGCAAGTGGCTCCCCCAGCACGGGTTCAGCTGGACCCGGCCGATGTACGTGCTCAAACGGGCCCGCCGGACGGAGCCAGTCGCGTTCGCGGAGCGCCTCGCGACGCTAAAAAACGCCGCGGCGGACACCGGAATCCTGTTTGAGGACGAGAGCCCTGGCCGCGCGTATCAGGCCATCGCGGCTACGTGGTTTCTCCGCGGGCGCCAACAACAGGCCCCCCCTATGGGCATCATGCGAGCGTGGCGCTCTTCGGTGCCGTGGACATCCGGAGCGGGCCCCCCGTGGTGGAGCAGGCGGCGGACCTCCCAGCGCAACGTTTCAGGCCTTTCTCGCGCGATTGTTCGCCCAGTACCCGGACCAGCACCTGGTCTTGATCTGCGACAACGCGAAGATTCCCCATGCCAAGTGCCTGGCGCCCTTTTGGGCGCAGTATGCGGACGCGGTCGAAGTGTGGTACCTGCCCGCCTACTCCCCCACCCTCCATCCGACGGAGCGGCTGTGGAAATGGCTCCAGCAGACGGTCATCTGCCATGCCTTTCATCCGGACATCGCCGCCATTGTCCCGAGTGTCGAGAAGTTCTTGGCCCATGTGGCCACGGTCCCGGAGGAAGTTCGGAGTCGGCTCTGTGCGTAACCTACCGTTCATGACGCGCACCTATATAGCGTCAAGCTGTCGTGATTGAGGTCCGACAGTGCGGTTGCTTGGAAATCTCTCCAGTGGGCATCCACAGCGGCTTCCCACTTCCCCAAATCGTTCATGCCCACTGGACGGAAACCTCGATGTGACTGGTCAGGTCCATGGAGGAAAGTGGTACTCGCATGGTGCAGCGGCTCTGATCCACCAGGTCAGCGCCGCCCCCGCGCGTAAGTGACTGTCTGGCTCACCGTGCGGGTGTTCATCATGGGTGTGCGATGAGCGCGCAAACGTGTCAGGGGCTTCTTTAATTCCCCCTCGGAGTCACAACTGATGTCTAGCCATGTCTCTGCGCCGAGTTTCGCCAGGCGCTCATAGATGGAGTGATACTGCGCCACACGACCGCGTATGGATCCCCTGGAGTCTGTCTCGACTTCCTTCAGGCGCATCGGGATCATCCTTTCAGGTGATGGATTACCCTGCGAGTGTGCGGGAAACGGCGGCATCCGAAAAGACGGGTGGCGACTGGCGGCACGACGCCTCGGGTTATCGGAGCCCGCGATTACGGCTGGCATGGAGGTCGATGATCGCGTCAAAAAACGCCTCAATGCGAAGGGGGGAATCCACCGGGGGAACGGAGGGCGACAGCGCGGGCACTTCCGGCTCGTAGTCGACCACGGCCAGGGCGGCAGCTTCGTAGGATCCGGGTGGGTCCGTGATGGCGCGTCGGGTCGACGTGGCCACCAGCAACCGCTCCACAGTGGCCAAGGTGGACGTTGGCTGCCCGCTCTCCGCCATGAGTTCGGGGCCCTGAGGCAAAATCATCAGAAAGCCGAAAACCAGCATGGGGAACCGGGTGTGGAGGTTGGTCGCTTCCCCGATGCCTTCCTCGTAGCGGTTGACCGCGTTCTTGCCGACACTACTAACCGGAGCTTTAACACTGATCACAATCAGCGGGCCGCTGTCCTCCAACACGGCAGACACGTCGACTTCCTTCGCGTGATAGGCGCCCAACACTTGACGCCGCGCACGGCGTTGCGTGGCCTCCACCCGGGTCAAGAACACCTGGACGTCCGGGGCTCGGAACAAGCGACTGCGACGCACCGCCGTCATCAGCTTGTCGGAACTGGGTGTCCAGAACCGGCCGTCCGAGCGTTCGGGATTGGGGGCCAGCGAAGACACGGGCAAACCCCGCCGGGCCAATTCGCCGGCCACATAGCGGTGAAGGGGCATGACGTGGCGACTGGTGCGGGATGTGGGCCGATCAGGGTGGGTCTCCGTGCGAAGAGCCCGCCGGCTCTCGGCGAGAGCGGCCTGAAACGTCGGCAGGTCAAAGGTCATGGGCGCCGCCCCCGCTGGCGCCGCAAGCGCCGCGTGGCCTCCCACAATTGGTCGACAGCGTGGCGGGGGAGTCCGAGACCCTGTTCGAGGAACAGGTGGTCGGCCCGCTGGATGGCCTCGGCCCACCGGTCTTGGCGCAACGCGCGGTCGATGGCGCACACCGCCTGCCCGTCCGGTGCTCCCGCTAAGGGAAGGAGCCACCGACGGGCTTCGGCGGGCTCCAACTTGAGGGCGCCGCCGCCCAGCGCATGCCCGACGAGTTCTGCCGACAGCGCGGCCAAGCCTGTGAGGGAGGCTGCGGCGACAACGCGTGCGTCCTGGCCGTGCAGGAGATCGCCGACTAACAAGCTGTTGGTGGCCGGGATCGTGGACGCCACCAAACGGGGCGCATCGGTCGACAGGACCCCGAGCGCAAAGTCATGCGATCGAACGCCCGGGACTCTCCACCAGGGAGAGCGGACGCGACACTTGTACGCCTGGGGCACGCCCGCGACTTCCCCGGCGGCAATGTACGCACGGGCGGCGGCGGAAAGGGGCGTGCGAGGCGCAAACAGCCAATGCGGCGGCGAATCCGTGAGGTCGGCGATGTCGGACGCCGTCAACTCGAGCCCGCGTCCCGTGAGGTCCCCGTGACGACGCACGACCGGTTGAACATCCTCGTGCAGACCCCAACGGTCCACGGCCCGCCGATCCAAGTGAAACCAATCGTTGGCTCCCGTCACGTAGCCGATGGAGAGGGTGGCCACTGCACCCAGCGGCGTGGCGACCGGCTCCAACTCCTGGTACAAGGCGCGGTCCTCCACCGGCAGGTGCACCGTCCTGAGACGCACGCTGTTATCCGCCCAGGCACTGAGCGGGATGCTGAGTGCCTCATGAGTCCAGATCTGCTGGGCATGGAGATCGGACCAGCAGGGGGCTTGCACGAGGTCCACGGCCTCGGTGGAGGCACCCCAATTTCGGGCAAGCAACAGCACGGTTGCCTCATTGAGGTCGGGGAACAGTCGCTCGTCGCTTCCGATGATGCGGATGGCCCCGAAATGCTGGCCCAAGTACGCAAGAAAGGGCCGGGCGTAGCGCGCATACGTCAGCTCTAGCGGCGCGACGACCCCCATGTTGCCGCCTGGGGCCAGTTGCTGCGTCGCATGCACCAAGAACGGCACCCAGGCACTGGTCAGGGCCGATAGGCGGACCCCGCCCGACGCGGCGCGCTGGAGGGCTTGGGCCCGCTGGGCCCCTTGAAAGCGCTGATACCGCACAAAAGGCGGATTGCCCACCACCGCATCAAACTGTCCCAGCGCCCCCGGCGCTACATCAAAGAAATCGGTGCGATGGAGCGTGACGCCCGGGTACCGCTGGCGCCCGCCCTCAACGACGTCGGGGGATATGTCGCACCCGACGATCACGCCGTCGCGCATGCCGGCGGGGCGCTGTTGCCACGCGTCAATGAAGACGCCGTCACCGAAGCAGGGCTCCAGGACCCGGTCCTGCTGAGAAACCACGGCGTCGACCAAAAACTGAGCAGCCCATCGGTTCGTGTAGTACGCACCGGTCTGCTTCCGCTGACTGGGGGTCAAGAGCGTTGCCATGTTAACCCCCTGACTTCTACATTGTACGGGAATTCCCTGCCGGTCCTTGACCGCAAGGAAGACGATATCGCCGGAGGTTTTGCGTGGAGACACCAGGGGAGTAGGAGCATCGGGCGCAGAGCGCGGCGTCCCCGCCTCGGAACTCGCGTACTCCGGAGGCGCGGTTGCTCCTGGTTGCGCCGGGGTTAGTATTGGCCGCGACCGGTAACCTGTACTGTGTGGTGTCCCCATATCTGTGAGACAGTGATTGCTTCGACAAATGGACCTTGTGTGGCGTATTGACGAATAACTGCACGGCTAGTAAGGCTTTGGCGCCCGAGTGCATCCTGATAGGAGAGGCCAACGGTGAAACCTCCCATGGCCCACCAGGGACTTGCGAAGCGCTCGGTGCCCGCCATCCCGCCCAAGATGGCAATGTTTACTCGAACGATGTCGCCCGGCGCCACGAACTTGCGGGACACCTTAACGTCTGCCGACATGCCAGGTTCCGTGTACCCGCCAACGATTCCGGCCAGGCCGGCCCCAATGTTTTGAAAGGCGACCGACACGTAGAGGGATCCCGAGTCATCAAGTTTCCGGTAAAAAAATTCACCACGTCTCACGGTAAACATTTGCCGACCGGGGGCGCCGAACAGGATCTCTTCCGTTGTGGGGTCGTCCGGGGACGAGGGCGGTGGGTCGGCCAGGAACGGCCGCACGTTCAGTTCCAACGCCAACCGCGTCAGAGTTACCTGGCGGTAGGTGATGGCTACGAGTGCCAAGGTGACGAGGGCTACCGATGCCGTGGGCAACCAGTCCACTAGCAACTGTTGAATCATCTCCTCCCGGCGTCCGCGCACGACCGACTGATAGGTCGCTTTAAGGCCCTTGGGGCAGGAGCGCCAGAGGAAGCTCCAGCAACCATCTTTGTACCGCAAACTGGATTGTGCATGAACGGGATGTGCCTGGATGACACCACAAAGGCTTAGTCAAGAGCAAGTGCAGACCCGTTCCTCCGCGTCAGGTAGTGGTACACGGTGGCCCGGCTCACGCCGTACCGGCGCGCGGCCACCGCCTTCGGGAGTCCTGCGGCCAAGTCGGCGCGGAGCGCTATCACCTGATCGGGCGTGAGTTTCGGGGGGCGGCCGCCGTGGTACTTGCCTTTGGCCTTGGCCAGGGCAATCCCCTCGCGCTGGCGTTCACGGATGAGGGCGCGCTCAAATTCCGCAAACGCACCCATGAGCGAGAGGAGCAGGGTGGCCATAGGAGAGTTGTCGCCAGAGAACGTCAGGTGTTCTTGGACAAACTCCACGGCCACCTCGCGGGTCGCCAGGTCCCGCACCAGTCCGCGGAGATCATCGAGATTACGGGCGAGGCGGTCCATGGAGTGCACCACCAGGGTGTCGCCGGCCCGCAGGTATTGGAGGCAGGCCATCAGCTGCGGCCGCTGCGTGTCCCGGCCGGAGGCGTACTCGGTAAACAGCTTGTCTACCGGCACGCCTTCCAGCTGACGGTCGGGGTGTTGATCCAGGCTGGAGACGCGTCGGTACCCCACGCGTTGGCCCGGCACGATCATGGCATCCCTCCTCCCTGGGGAACTGTACAACAACGTTTTAGAGGTGGAGCGACAGGTGTCTAGAAAGCCCGTAAGGGGGATAACGAGACACCGGAAAGCCGCGTCGGTGACATGGCCGGCGCGAGCGTCCGGGTGTGCAGGAAGGGTACACCCTTTTCGGACGCGTTTGGACTCCCGTAGAGGGCGGAGAGGCACAAACGCGGACGCGTAGGGTAGGATGTACCGAATGGCATCGCGCTCTAGCAACCTATCGTGAAGTCGCATCTTACAGCCCCAACTGCCACCGCAGGGATTGGATGGCCGCTGGGTGAAACTCGGAGTCCGGATCCTGAGGCGGGCTAGCCACAG
>DAHVOH010000137.1 GCA_027318915.1 Clostridiales bacterium | reverse complement strand
CGAACAACAGGTCCACCAGTCCGTCGCCAAGCGCGGCCGCGTCGCGGGGGGACAGCGGTCCGAGGCCGGCGGCAAGGTCCAGCAGGTCGGAACCCTCGTGGGTAATCGCGGCGAACACGCAGCGGCGGGCCTCGCCGACCGCGGGGGACGCGGCCACCAGCGCGCCGAGCGTCTGGGGCAGGGCGGATATCACGGCACCTGCTGGGCGAGCGGCCGGCCGGGCCGCGGCGAACCACGGCGCACCCGGCGGTCAGGGTCGGTCGGAACCCGCTGGCGGCGCGGCGGGCAGCGGCCACCCGCCCCCTGCCCGCCAGGCGGTGCGGCCCGCGTGTTGCGCGAAGAGGCCCCACGTGCGGCGGCCGACGATCCCGGTGACCGTCCGGAGGCCGGTGGTCCACTCGGCGGTCAGCGTCCCGTTCGGATCCGGCGTCAGATCTGCTCGCAGGCGGAGCCAGGACCCGCAGGCGGTTCGGCGGGCAACGAGGCGCGAGGCCATGCGGGTCACCTCTGTCTCCCGTTGGTGCGTGTGGCTGGTCGCGCGGTTTCGTCGCCCAGACGGGTTGCACGTCCTGTGGCGAGCGTTCCACGCGCGTTCCGTCTCGCTCGGACCAGGTGCTGGTCCGCCGGGTAACCGCCTGTCGAACGCAGTCCGGGAGCGGGACCCGGCCCGAGCCCCTGGATGCTTCACGGGATGCACTCAGCGGCGGATACCCGGCAAGGTCCTTTTGGTTTGAGAACAGCCACACGGTCGGTTCAGATAGCCGTGACATCCGGGGTGGAGACCGTCCAGCGACGAGGCGGCAAGGCGTGGCGAGAGGGCCTGCACTTCGGCTGCGCCTGCGGCGCCGGCTCTTATCCATTTGATAGGCCATCGGCCGATCACCTCCTGGTTCGAAGCCTACGGCCTGCCCGCCACGGTGAGCCCTTTGATATCCGCGCGGTGGGCACCGCACGGCGTGTCCTCGTCCGGAGCTGCCTCCGACGAGCGGCGTGCATCGGGCGGGAGCCCCGCACGCTACGGTCCCACCTGTTGGCCGGGGGACAGCCTTGAGTGGTCTCACACGCGCGGACGCTGCGGACCGGACTACGTGACGACAACGTCTAAGGGGGTTCTCGGAACTCCCGTGCGGGAGTGAACACACAAGGGCGGCGCATGGTCTTGGCGGACACGCAACCGGCTTGCTCGGTTGTAGGACACATGCCCCCCGCGGCAGCGTGGCGGCCAGTGGAGGCAGCTTGCCGTCTCGCTTTCGAGGGGCACGGGCACCCCCGGTCCACGCCGACGCCAGCGGCGCGTCCGGCATGGGGCGCGGCTCCGGTCTTGGCCGGTGACGGTCGCCGGCCGCGGTGGGACTGTTCGGTGCCGGGTGCAGCGCGTGTGCTGTCGGGCCTGCCCCACCGTCGGGACGGGGTATCCCCGGTGGCGCTGGCCGGAGGGGTTGGGGCCGGTGCCAACGCGGGCGGCATTCGGCGCAACCCGCTGGGTCCCGGTGGCCCCGTGGGCGGCCTGCGCGACGCCGGGGTCGACATGGGCACACGGTCTGCCGTACCGCTCGGTCGTCACGCCCGCGTGGACATGGACGGGACGACGCCTGGCACGCGTCCACCACCGCCTGCCGCTGTCGTTCGAGGTCATCCGGCATCGATCCGGACACGATCGGCGCCGCCGGCTTCTCACCGAAGTCGCCGTGTTCCGCCCACCGGCGGACCACCAGGACCGCGGTGGTCACGATATGACAGAGTTCGCCCACTTGGAAGGTTTTAGTACGTTACGGTCGAATTACACCCCCCGTGATCAAGCAACCCGGGAGGCACTCGCCGAGTGCCGGCGGGGGATGGGCACGGCACTCCCCGTGACCGAGTGCCGCAGGAGATGCCCGTTAACGAAAGGAGTGACGGATCGTGAAGGCGCAACTGATAGGCCGCCGTCCGCTGGTGGGCGTGGTGGCCGCAGGTCTCTTGGCGATGGGGTTGAGTGGATGTGCCTTTGGCGGCGCGCCAGCGGCGGCGGGCCATCCCGGCGCGCGGGGGGCGCAGGGACCCCGGGGTCCGATCGGCCCCACCGGTGCGCGAGGGCCGACGGGCCCGCAAGGGCCCCGGGGCCCGGTGGGGCTTACGGGGGCCACCGGGCCGACCGGTCTGATGGGCGCGACGGGACCCATGGGACCGCGTGGGCCCATGGGGCCTCAGGGCCCGACGGGGGCGACGGGTCCGATGGGGCCGCACGGACCCACGGGCGCGACGGGGGCGACGGGACCGATGGGGCCGCAAGGACCGACGGGCGCGACGGGGGCCCCCGGCACGAACGGGACGACGATCCTGACCGGGACGACGGCGCCCCCCGCGAGTACGGTCGGGACGGTCGGGGACTTCTACCTGGACACCGCGACCAGCACTCTCTTTGGACCCAAAACCACGGCGGGCTGGCCCGCCACGGGGACGAGCCTCGTCGGCCCCCAGGGACCGGCCGGGCCCGGGGTCCAGGTGTTCAGCGCCTCTGGCACCTACGACGTTCCCGCCGGGGTGAGCGAGCTGGAGGTCGACTTGTGGGGCGGCGGCGGGGGTGGCAGCGGTGGTTTCTCGGCCACCGGTGGGAGCGGCGGCGGTGGGGCCGGCGGTTTGCTCAAACTCCTCGTTCCCGTCAGTGTGGGCGTGACCACCTGCACGGTGACCGTGGGGAGCGGTGGGTTCCCAGGGGGTATAGGCGGTGCGACCGGAGGCACCTCCAGCATCACCTGCGGCACGGTCGATGCGTCCGCCGGGGGAGGTAACGGTGGTTACGCGGCCACCGGTGGGAGCGGCGGCACGGATAGCGTGAGTGCCGGTACGGTTCTGGTGGCGGCGACCGGCGCTGCGGGGAGCGCCGGGAGCGGGCTTGGCGGGGGCAGCGGCGGCGGCTACTACTACGACACGACGGGCGGCGCCGGGGGATCAGGCGCTTTCAAGGCTGGCAGTGTGGGTCCGTTCGTGGGTGCCGGTGGGGGCGGCGGTGGTGCTGGGGCTTTTGGGGGCTCGGGCGCGAACGGGCTGGTCATCATCACGCCGATTGACCCCTAAACGGGGCGAGCACCCTCCGGGTACCGGGCGTGGACGCCGGGGGGACGGTGAGGCCCGTTGTGCCGGGTTTCCCGGGTGGTGTTCCACCGGGGCGAGGGCCACCCGGTTGGGCTTGGACCGTCTCCAGGACCGTCGAGACCGTCGCGAGCCACTCGATGGGTTTGGTCAGGTCCGCCGTCAGGTAGCCTGCGATGGTGCCGAACAGGGTCGGTACACGGGGGACGGCGCCGCGGCGGAGGGCCGTGGCCGTGACGGCCCGGAACCCCCGTCCGACCAGGGTGAGCCAGTTGGACGCTGTTGGGGCGCACGCATCCTGGAAGCGGCGAGGGCTCTCCAGCCCTTGGCGGACAACGGGCTGTTGGTACGTCCCATCGTGGTTCACCATGAGCTGTTCCCGCAGGGCCCCGGGACGGCGCGGGTGATCTGCTGCCGAAGCCGGAGGTGCGCCCGATGTCGGGGCTGCGGTGGGGCCGCGTGAAGTCCTGGGCCCTTCAGCCCGCTCACGGCGGCACACACATCGGGGTGGTCCCGTGCCGCGGGTCAGCGTGCGTCCAGGTGGCGGTGGCGTCGTCGTCAACGGCGACGCCAGTCCGGTGCCGGATCGGGATCCGACACGTCACGTCGATGCACACCCCCACCACCGTGGCGGGCGGGGTCAGGTCCAATGCGACCGTATCCGTGAGGTAGACGGGGGCAATGCTCACCCCCATGTTCCGGGCCAGGGTACCGCAGCCCCACGGGGTGGCGCCGTGGGGGTCTGGTGCCAGGGGGCGACGGCAATCGCCTTGACAGCGCGTGGCCGGGTTGGGGTTCTCCTGCTCCTCGCCTGGCCGTTCGTGCGGGCGATGCGGCAGTTGGCGCGGGCGGCCTTCCCAGACCAGCCGCCGTGGGCGTGGCCGGACGGACGCCAGATGGCCGCCCCGGCCGACGCGGTCCTTCTCCCGGAACTGCGCCCGCTGTGGCTGTGGCGCCAGGGCACGGCGGTGCACCCCTGGTCCCCGTGGGGGCACGTCGCGCCCCCCTGCAACAACTCTTGGAGGCGCTCCAGTTGCCGCTCTACGTCCGCTTTGAACCGGGGTGAGCCCCCATCCCGTTTACACAATCATGGGTGCGCGCTCCGGTGACATGCGGGAGCTGAGCTTCATCTCCGCGATCGTTGCCGTTCCCGTGGCGACCGCTCTCGCGGAGGCCAGCTTGACCGACCGCATCCATACCCAAGTGCCGTTCTGAAACGCCACCCAAATCCCGAGGGCGTTACACGACCACGGGCGAAAGACTGACATACCACGGCTCACTGCGTGAAAACCCTAGCTGAAGCGAACAGAATTCTGTGGCTCCGTACCGATTGAACGATTGGCCGCGAACCTCCGCCGGGACTAGACGGCCATGACTGCGGCTATCGTCTTTCCCCGAAGTCGGACCAGATGGCACGTTGTACCACATGGGTGAAGAAGGCTCTCGCAGCATGACCGTCCCCGGTACGTTGCCCCTGGGTTCCCTCTCCTCTAGAACCGGACGTGCGCAGGTGACGCAACCGGCTCTCCGGTTTCTCACTCCGTCTGGCGGACGGAGCACATGCGGACGGCGCAGGATCAGGATGAACCATGGAGGTCGTTTGAGGTCTTTCCCGCCGGTGCCCCTTGTCTCCGACGGAGCAACATCCGGTACCAATACCACTGGACCGCATAGCCCACACGGCCCCGGCTCGCAGTTGGGGCAAAGTGAAGGAGAGTTAGACGTTCCGCCATTTCGCCTCCGGAGCCTGGCGTTGATATCCCAGCGATACATATTGATGAATCTATAGCCAGTGTTTGACCGCTTGAAGGCGATCCGCTCCGGGGATATGTAGGAGCTGAGTAACCAGGCGCGGAAGCGGGGCAGATCCCTCATCCGTTCCGTGCTCTCCGGCATGTGGTTGGGATCCTTGGCCATCGTTTATGCGCCGGTCACGTGCTAAATGTTGCTCGCCGTTGAACGAATTTCCACCCTGCGCAACACCCCAGACGCTCAACATTTGCTGAGCTGCAAGTCATCAAGCAATCGACGCGTCTCACTGATAATCGCATCCCGCACGGGATAGCGTCCCCGGCCGTGGTGGAAAAAGGCTTCCTCGGGCGCGACACCGCCGTTATTGTGCCATGAGAGCGGCTGGCGTGTCGACCGGGGCCGCGGCAGCCGATCCGCCGACGACCTTGGCCATCGACTCCTGGCTGAAATAGCGTCGAGACGCCGCCAGCCACTCATCCTGCTGTTCCATGAGCACCGCGCCGGCTAAGCGGAGGGCGGCGGTGCGGTTCGGGAAGATGCCGACAACATCGGTCCGGCGCCCAATCTCCCGGTTCAGGCGCTCCAAGGGGTTGGTGGAGTAGATTTGCCGCCAATGCTCCGCCGGAAAGCTCATGAAGGCCAGGAGGTCGTCGGCCATGTCCCGGAGCGCGGTGGCGGCTTGCGGAAACCGGCTCTGGAGCGTCTCCGCCACCTTGGCGAGCTGCAGGAGCGCCGCCGGCTTGTCGGGATGGACGAAGATCGTGCGCACCATCGCCGCCACCATGGCCTGGGCGGACTTCGGCACGGTCGCCAGCAGGTTCCGGAGGGCATGCACCCGACACCGCTGCCAGCTGGCGCCTTGGAACACGGCCTGAATGGCGTGCTGCAGACCCCGATGCGCGTCGCTGATGACCAGCTGGACTCCCGTCAACCCCCGGTCCAGTAATCCCCGGAGAAACTGGGTCCAGAAGGCGGCCTCTTCGCTGGGCCCCACGTCACAGCCCAGGACTTC
>DAHVOH010000136.1 GCA_027318915.1 Clostridiales bacterium | reverse complement strand
ACGATGATGCGGTCGGGCCGCATCCGCAAGGCGTTGCGCACCAAGGCCCGAATGGGAATCGCGCCGGATCCCTCCACGTTCGGCGGCCGCGCCTCCAACTGCACCCGGTGCTCCTGCTGCAGTTGCAATTCCGCCGCGTCCTCAATGGTCACGATGCGCTCTTCCTCCGGAATGAAGGCGGACAGCGCATTCAGCGTCGTTGTTTTACCGGAGCCGGTACCGCCCGACACGACGATGGACATCTTGGCCCGCACCGCGGCTTGCAAAAACTCCGCCATGGACAACGACACCGTATTCATCCGCACCAGCTGCGCCAGAGTCAAGGGGTCCTTCGAGAATTTTCGGATCGTCACCGAGTCCCCGGAAACAGCCACGGGCCGAATGATGGCATTCAACCGCGACCCGTCGGGGAGCCGCGCGTCCACCATGGGACTCGACTCGTCCAGACGCCGTCCCGTGGGCGCGAGCATCTTCTCCACGACGTTCTTCAGATGCTGCTCGTCGCGGAACGTAATCGGGGTGCGCTCAATCTTGCCAAACCGCTCGACGTACACGCAGTCATAGCCGTTGATCATAATTTCGGTGACTTCCACGTCGTCAAGGAGGGGCTGAATCGGCCCAAACCCCTTGATCTCGTTGGTAAGCACCGTCACCAGGTTGTCCCGCTCAATGGCCGACAGCGTTCGTTCTTCCGCCAGAAGACTGGCCAGGCGCATCTTGAGTTGGTCCCGGTCCAGCGATTCGAGCGTGCTGTCAATGTCCAGCAGCCGCTGCTGGACACGCGCCTTCAGGGCCAAAAACTCATCGGAAAGATAGGCGGCGGTCGGAGCCCGCGGCGCCATCATTCTTTCGGCGACGCGGGTCGTACTACCGATCTCTGACTCGACTGGTCGTGCCAGCCTCGCTCTTAGCGACACCTACGGGTCCTCCCTTCGACCGAGTCCACAACTTCTCCCAGAGGGACCGCTTCTGATTGGCCGACCGCTCCTTGACGGAGCGCCGCGGTCCCTCGGCCTCCTCCATCAGCTGACGGGCCAACACCCGGATGCCCTGCGCCAACGGTGCCGCCGGCTGGAAGAGCATGAGAGCCTGTCCCTGATTGGCGGCTCGCACCGCCCACGTCCAGTCGCTGGGCAACTCCCCGTACAGAGAGACGCCCAGAACCGACGCCACATCATCGCTCGCCAGGGTGGACTGCGTCCCCGACCGGTTCATCACCAGTCGAATCTTCCCCCGGGAATAGTTGAGTCCGCTGGCAAACAACTCCAAGGCCTGTTTGGCCGACCGAACGGTGATGACCTCAGGCGTGACCACCGTCAGAACCTGATCCGCCAAGTCCAGCGCCGCGACGTTCACCTCACTGAACCCCGGCGCGGTGTCCACCACGACGAACTGATAATGCTCTTTGAGGAGCGCCAGGATTTCCAGGATGATGCGGGGCGGAACATCCTCGGCGTATTGCGGGCCGTCCGGTGCCGCCAGCACCCGCACGCCCGTCCCGCCTAACGGCGTCATGGCCCGCTCCACCGTCACCTGGTCGATCACCGCGACATGGGCCAGATCATGAATGCTGTTGGGCGTCTGCTCGCCCACCAGCGCGACCACGTCGCCAAACTGCAGATCCAGATCAACCAACGCCACCGGGCGATGACTCAACTGCGCCAAGGCGATGGCCAGATTGACCGAGAGCGTCGTTTTGCCGACTCCGCCTTTGGACGAAAATACCGTGAAGATCCGGCCGGACCGGGCTTCTTGGGTCACGCCCGTCGCGTGCCGCACCAAGGCGCCCGACAGATGGGCCGCAACCTGGTCCACATCCACCAGATCCCGCGCATGCACGGCCAACGCGCGGCGCGCCGTCTCAAAATTGTCCCCGCGGCCAATCAGGATGATGGGGTAGGTCACCTGCGCGACCTGGGCCACCAGAGATAAGTTCTCCTCGAGCACCTCGTCATCCAACACCATCACGCCCGGAACATCCTGCGCACAATCGGCAAGTGCCTGGCGGAGGTTTGCTTGATTGCCCAGAACAAACGCGCCGTCAACGCTGTTGGTCACCGTCAGCACTTTGTCGCGCAGTTCGGGTTTGGCTGCCACATAGACCGAAAACACTAGCCCGCCTCCTACCTACTTCTGAGTCGGAGCGCTGGGCCAGCCGGAGCCATAGATCGGGACTGTCCCCAAGTGTTCGTGGGGCCGCTCCAACACCACGGTGAGCGTCGAATGCTGCTCTGCGTAGGTCAACGCTTCCGCGTCCACCGCGGGCAGCGCCAAAATCAGCTGCTCCGATGCGCCCGGAGACGGCACGCCGGTCAGCAGGCCGTTGATGGCCAGGATATCCACATGGCGGAGAAACACGCGCGTTCCCCCGGCTGCCGTTGTCGTTCCGGTCGTCCCCGCCACGGTGGTGAAAATCGTGATGCGGTCACCGGGCGCCAGGATGCCGTCCACCGCGCTCTGGGCCGGCACCGAAAGGTCAAACGCCACCTCGCCGCGCGGAATGCGGTTGGCCACAACGTCAGACGTGGTCGGTACGAACACCTGACTCGCCAACAACACTTCGCCCGGCGCCAAGGCTTCGGTGGACCACTCGCCCACCACGCTCCCGCGGAAAGCGCCCGGCGGTATCAAATTGGTCGGATACATGCGCTCGATGATGTCATCGGCCGCCAATGGCGTATCCGCCGTGACCGGCCGAGTCAACACATAAACGGGAACGTTGGCCTGGGGCGTTACGGCCTGCTGCGGACGAAGGGCAAGCACCCGGAGTCCCGCGTACACAGCAATGGCCAGCGCCAGCACCCCAATGATGAGCCAACGATTGATCTTCCACCAAGCCTGAAGGGCCAATCACTGACCTCCTTCAACCCACCGTCATCGCCCGCGGCTCGGTCCTGTAGACGCTGTCAGGCCCGTCGCGGGGATGTGTGCACTTTCTGAGTCCACCGTTACGGGCACGCAAGGGGCAAACTGACGTTACCCGGCGCCTCAATCATCATGGACGCGGATTGCGTAATGGTGTACGAGGAGCCGAGGCCGGGCAACGGCACCGGCGACGTGGCCGGATATGCCACGCTCAACGTCAGATATTGACCGGACGACTCCGGAGGCGATCCGCAGTTTCCCACTGACGGGATGGAACACACGTAATTGGCCGACGCCGGTTCCGTGTATGTGAACGTCATGGTCGGCGGGTTGTTCATTCCGGACGCCTGCAACAGCTGCGTCGCCTGGTTGTACATCTGGCACGGCGTCGCCCCAATGACACCCGACCGTACCGTAACTCTCGCCACGTTGCCCACCGTGAGCGATCGGTAAAAGGCCAAACCATACCCGATGATGGCTAACAGCAATAGAAGCAGGAGGGGCAGGACTAAGGCGAACTCCACCAAAGCCTGCCCCTTCCGCCCAGCGCTATCCCGCCGAATTGACGGTCGTCGCAACATTGTTCAACGTGTTCTGCGCTGCGCCGCCAAGGAAATGCAGACCCACTATGGCCGCAATCGCGACCAACGCCAGAATCAATGCATACTCCACAAGGGCCTGACCCTCGCGCGGACGCACCCGCTCCAGCACCCACTGCTGCAAAGCCATGACCAACTGGGTCACCGCCATTATCTACCCTCCCGGTTTCTAAGGGTGCAGACATCCCCGAGAACTCACCAGCTCATTGGGATGTCGGCACGGCGTCTGGTGCCACTAACCGCGGTCGTTATTCGACAAGACCGGAGGATTCCCCTCTTTTTTCCTGGTAGAGTTGCATCACCCTCCGGGGGCCAACAGAAACAGAGAATGGATACCGTGGCGTCCTGCCGTTCCGGTGCCGCTCCACTGCGGGCCCGGTCGACATATCTTACCATGCGCGGCGTGTCCTTCCCAGTTTGAAGCTCCTATTTATTTAAAGATATTTTCTCACCTCGCACCCTCCTGCGAGGCGTCCAGAGTTGAATTCAGGGGGGCAACGGGACTGCATCCCCATCGGCTTGCATCTCCGGGCATTCTGCGTAGGCGAAGTACAGGGGTCTTCCGACGGGTCCAACGCTCCCATCGGCGCGACACCCGGTATTCGACGGCCCGAACCAGAGCAGCCTGGGTCGCCCGTCATGCGACGGGCTCATCCGGCCACGGTCAGGCGACGCAAGGTCACGGTGCTGACCGCAAAGGTCCGGACGCCGTTACTGGTGGCCCCGATGTTGACCCAGGTTCCCCGCCTTATCGTGATTGTCGCGGTCACGTCCGCGCTGCCGTCTTTGATGCTGGTCCGATGGACAACATGCTGCCCCCACCACAGCGACCCCACAATTTCGCCGGGATGCCGATCGGTGCTCGGCATAATGAGACCAACCATCAAACGATAGATCCCAGGCCGCAGGTAAACCGGGATGGGGCGGATAAGGACGCCCGCATGGCCCTGCGGTGCCACCAGCCATCGTTGACCCCAGTTGACCACACCGACGACACTCCCCTGGGTCCAGGCGGGAATCGTCCATACAGGCGTTCGCGGCTCCCAGCCGCTATCCACGTTCGCCGCGGGGGACACCATAAAATGCGGCCGACCCGCAACCACAAATACGCGGCCCGCATGAAATGTGATCCGATATCCCGCCAAAAGCGCGTGCGCAACGATATCGGCAAAATAAGGGGACACCGGGCGCCGGGCTACGAGCGCGGTGCTTTGGACGGGCCGACGGCTGACCTCCGCCCATAGCGTGGGAAGTCCGTCCAGCATATGGCCTGGGACGATTTGCCGATCCACGCCATACACCGGAAAACGATAGGCAAAGACGCCCAGGTGATCCTGGGTCCACAACACATCTCGGATCGGCACGCTCGCCATCGCTTCCTCAATCGGTCGAAAGGGCACGGTGGGGCTGGCGAGCGCGGGACCTATGAGGAAGGGGACAAACAACAGCTCGAAGAGGCTGGTGGCCGCGAGAACTATGACGGCGAGACGCCCACTGTAGCGGGGCCACCGCGCGAGAGCCTCCACCAGAGCTAAGAACATCCATCCGGCAAGCAGCACCTGATATTCGGCGTTCAACTCCCGCTGTCGAAAAAAGTCCGATCCCGCATTCAGCATAAACAAGGATAGCGCAGCCGGCACGGCGGCCGACCCCAAGAGGGACAGACCCACGACCGGACCAAAAATCCAAATCGCGTAATCAGGGTGAGAGACCACGTGTTGTACGAGGGTAGGAAAATGGGTGACCGTCCCGATGAGAACCCCGTCAATCCCATGGCCCAGGTATTCATAAAAACTGAGATTCAGATGCGATGTCGCCCCCGGCAG
Organism: Clostridiales bacterium; assembly: GCA_027318915.1. Next base: position 764 of record DAHVOH010000136.1, on the reverse strand, counting down.
ATAGGTCGGAAACAGCCACCCCAACTCCAGCCAGAGCAGGGCTCCGGCGGCCGCGATGGCCACCACCCCGTCCGACCACCGGCGCCGCCAGACGATGAGTCCTATCCCCCAGCCCACAAAGGAGACCAGTACAAGGTTTTTCGCCAACGCCGCCGCCAAAAACCCCAGATAGTACAGCCACCGGCGGTTCTCCACATACGCCGCGTATCCCCAGACCACAAAGGGCAGGGCCACGAAATCCGGGTGAAAATCAAATTGGCTCCCTCCGATGATGGCCGGATACAGCACGAACGTCAGCGCCACGGCCACCGCCACCCATGACCCCAATCGATACAGCCGTCCAATGCGATACAATCCCCACGCCGCCATAGCCGTTCCCAAACTCTGCACCGCAAACAAGAAATACGGGCCCCCGAGGTAGCGGAACCCCAATGCCAGCGGATACAGCCAGAGGCAGCCATCCTGCACTATCGCCGGGTCTTGAAAGATGGTGGAAAACGCGCGCCAATCGCCGTGCGAGATCTTCCACAGCACCTGCTCGAACGCGCCCAGGTCCATGGTATGCGCCAATAGCGCGTGATATCGGTGCACGGAGACAAAGAACTGAAAGGCCGCAAAGGCAGTCAAGCCGAGAACCAGGGCAACTTCCAGTACCGGAATCCTGCCCGACCGGTACGCGCGCGTGTCCTCGGCCACAGGGGTCACGTTCTTGCTCCTTGCCCACAATCCTCTGTCGAAAGCCTCTCGACGGCCGCGAGACGGGG
>DAHVOH010000135.1 GCA_027318915.1 Clostridiales bacterium | reverse complement strand
CTCGTCATAGGCAAATTGGCCTTGGCCGTAGAGGGTCTGCCCCTGCACGTGCCGCCACGCGTCCGCGCCCGCGGCGATGTACGCGTCCACGTGGTGGGCCTCGGTCACCGCCACATTCCCCGCCGAAAAGTACCCCGCATCCGCCGTGAGCTGGGCAAATTGGCGGCCCCCGGTGGCCGTCTCCACCGCCGTCAGGGCGGGGTCCAGTTCCAGCTGGTCGTTGGGGTGCGCCGACAGGGTGGCGCCCACAATCACCCCGGCCGTCGCATCCACCACCACTTGGCCGTTGTAGGCTTGCTGCACCCCCCGGGTCTTGGTCACCATGATGTGGGAGTCCGGGTCCGTAAAGTTGATCTGGGTGCCGTCCGGCGGGGTGGGGTCCTCGGGGTGTTCCGCGGCCCACCGGGCCTCCAAGTCGGCTTCGGCTTTCTGCACGCGGGCCAACTGCGCCTGGAGCCGGGCCAGCCGGTCGGCCGGCACCGCGGGCGGGGAAGCCTCCTCGGCGTCCGCCGCCCCTTGGCGCGCCACGAGGGTCGCGATCTCCGCCTTCAGGACGGGCAGTACCTCCTGGATCCGCTGGTAGGACATGGCCTTATGCTTGGACGCGTCGGCCTGGCACGTCGACCCGTCGATCGCGCCGAGCGTCAACCCCACCATCCCGAGATCCAGGCAGACCAGCACCACCTGGGCCATCCACCCGGGCAGATCCTCGGCGTGCTGGGTCCGAAAGGCGGCCAGCCCACGGTGCTGGGGCTGTTGCAGGCGGGCCAGCCACATCAGGGCCAAGTCCTCGCGGCAGGCGCTGCTGATGCGCCGCGAGCTAAAGCGTTGCGTCAGGTAGCCATAGGTCAGGAGCTTCAGCAACAGCTTGGGGGGGTAGGCCGGCGCGCCGGCGCCGGTGGTATGGAAGGCGGCCTCGGCCGCCGACAGGTCCAGCAGGTCGATGGCCTCGTCCACCACGCGCGCCAGGTGGCCGGGGGGCAACCACTCATCGACGCGCGGGGGGAGCAAGAACGCTTGGTCGGACGACACGCCCCGGCGAAATTGCATTCGGCGCCTCCTCAGGCAACTGCATTCTTGTCTAGGGAGGTTCACAATTCACCAGATGAACTCCTTCTGATCTGGCGTACCCAGGCAATAATTTATGGACAAGCTCCTAGTCCTCCCGGGCTCGGGTGGCAAGCCGACAACCAAATGACGATCGCCCCTCCCGACGCCCGTTGCGCTTGAAAAGTCGCTCGTTGAGACCCTAAGCCGGCTCTTATGACGCGCCAGGACAAACCCTGTATAGTGATGGCATCATGTCGCCAGGGTGGCCTCAGCGCGCGGTGAGCCCTTTTTAATTGATGGCCGCCCCTTGTGGCCCAGGCGACGAATCAGGGGGAGAGCACACTTTGCCGCATCATTATCTGGTCCCGGCCATCGTGGCGGGCTTCCTGCAGGGAATCGTGGAGTGGCTGCCGGTCAGCAGCAAGACCATGATCACCATCTACTTCACGCTCATCGGCTTGAAGGTTCAGAACGCCTACTCGCTGGGGCTCATCGCCAACTTCGGGTCGTTCTTCGCGGCGCTCTATTACTTCCGCCGTGAAGTGGGCGGCGTGCTTCGTGCGCTGAAACACCCCTTCTCCGACGAGCCGTACGCCAAGCTGCTGCGTTTTCTATTTGTCGGCACCCTAGCCACCGGCATCATTGGTATCCCCATCTACGTCGCCGTGCGGCACACCTTCACACTGGTCGGCGGGTCCATCGCCATGGCCATCATCGGGGTACTGCTGTTGGGTACGGGCGTCATCGCGCGCCGCAAGGAACAGCTGATGGCGCAGCAGACCGAAAAACCCCGGGTCCCCAAGGATCCCACACCCGGCCACGCCATCTTGACCGGCGCCATGCAGGGGCTCGCGGCCCTGCCCGGCATCAGCCGGTCCGGGATGACCATTACGCCGCTCTTGTGGATGGGCTTTGAAGGCGACGAGGCGATTCGCCTCTCGTTCATGCTGGACGTGCTGGCGCTGGTGGGAGCCGGCATCGTGCCGCTGCTCATTGGCCAGGGGGGCCGCGCGGCCGTGTCGTCGCTCGGCGTCGGCACGACGGTTGTCATGCTGGTCGTGGCCTGCATCGTGTCGTTTGGCGCGATCAATGCGGTGCTGGGACTGGCGAAGCGTCTTCGCACCTCGACCGTCACCTTTGCAATTGCCATCATCACGCTGGCGGCGGCCATCTTGTCCATCGCGCACGTGTAATCCTAAACCCCCAGGGCAAAACCTTCATCCATGGGAAAGTATTTGTCAGCAAGGATTTGCACTGGCGCACCGGGCATGGTAACAACTCCAATAGGAAGAGGCTGGGATGACCATCCGCTTGGCAAGGGTGAATAAAGATGCTCACACTTTGCATCCGTTTCTTGACCGGACGGTTCCACGGAAAGCCGTGGGACGAGCACGTGAATGGGGGTGGCGTGGAGTGGCCCCCGTCTCCTTGGCACATTCTGCGCGCCATCGTCACGACAGGACTCTCCGTGCGCGAGCCTGACTGGGACCACCTGAATGCCGTGGTGATTCAGCTCGCGCACCAGCCACCCATCTACCACACCCCGCCGGTCAAGGTGGTGCAGTGGCCCGCCGAGCAAACCTATCGGACCACGAGCCCCATGGTGCTTGTCGGAGACGACCATCCGCTCTACGTTGAGTGGCCGGACGCACGTCTATCCGCCATGGAGCGCGGCTGGTTGGCCACAGTGCTCCGCCGGGTGAGAAGTCTCGGGCCGCGCGGCAACGAATGCATCGTCACATTGCTCGACCAGGTGTCCGAGTGGGACGGTCGCACAACCGCCCTGTGCCCTCACGCCTTGGGGTCCACGGGGGTTGTTCGCCTCCTAACCCCGACGGCCAATGCTACGCTGGGGGATCTCACCATGACGAGGGACGACGTGCGTGGCAGCCACCATCGTTCCCGCCCGCCGGCCACCCACTTTGTGAGCTACCCACGGGTCGGATTCCCGAACACACCGGTCACCCTCCCGTTCCCGGCCCAATCCCGAGGGTCGGCCACCGGCGTAGTGGCCGCCCGGTACGTCCTGCGGAGTGCCAGCCTGCCACGGTTAATGGACACGGCGCCCGTGGCGGAAGGGTTCCGCGCAGCGGCGGAATCCCTGTATGGCCAGCTCCACGAAATGGCGACCTCGCCGATCCTGTCCGGGCACCAGGGTGCCAGCATCCGCCCGGGCCACGGGCACGCCCACTACCTCCCGACCGCCGAATCGGGCGACCGCGGTCGCTTGGATCATCTTCTGGTCTGGGCACCCGACGGGTTTACGACCGCAGATCTGGCGGCACTGTCGCGCATTGAGCGGGTGTATTTTCCCACCTATACCCGCTTGGCGCCGCTTACCGTCTCGCTCCAAGCTCTGCTGTCCCCTGAAGACGTTGCGGCCCTGCACCCCGCCACCGATAGCTGGATCTCTTCCACGCCGTTCCTGCCCTCCCGCCATCCCCACCGACGCCACAATCCCGACGGCAGTGTGCGCTGGTCCGACACAGCGAGCGACGAAGTGGTCCTGGAGTTGCACCGGCGCGGATGGCCGGTCCCCTCCGAGGTGGTCGCCGAGCGCACCAGCATGGCGTCGCTCTTTCGATCGCCGCGCACTCGACCCAATTCTAGGGGAGCGCCTTCGGCCGCCTACACTGTCACGCTGAGGTTTGCAGAGGCGGTGGGGGGACCCTGCGTGCTGGGGCGTTGGGCGCACGTTGGACTCGGCCAGTTTCGCCCACTGGAGGTACGGTAGGTGCCAGAAGAAGCTCGCCCCCTTATCCCGGTCCGGATGCTGTCGGAGTATGCGTACTGTCCGCGCGTCATGTATCTGATGTGGGTTGAGGGCACCTGGGCCGACAGCCCCGATACGGTGGATGGTCGGCAGGCTCACCGCGGCGTGGACCGGCCCGACCAGGAACCCGGCGACCCCACCGTCATGTCCGACGTCCCCCGGTCAGTCCGTTCGCTGGCGCTGTCGGACGATGGGTTGGGACTGACCGGCCGACTGGACCTGTTGGACCTTAGGGACGGCGTCGCCACGCCCATCGAATACAAGGTGGGCAACGGCCCACCCACTGGTGGCGCCTGGGAGGCCGATATAGCCCAAGTTGTCGCCCAGGCTTTGTTGTTGCGGACGAGTGGGTACCGATGCGACGAAGGAATCGTGTACTACGTGGGGTCCCGCTCCAAAGCTCCGATCCCCATCACGGACGACCGGGTGAATGGAGTGCTCGCCCTGCGCGATGCCCTCTGGACGGACGCTGAGCGCCCGGTGCCGCCACCGCCGCTGGTGGACAGTCCGAAGTGCCCTCGGTGCAGCATGGTAGGCATCTGCCTGCCGGACGAGGTGGTGGAACTTCAGACGGCATCCCCCAACCCGACCCCGTCTCTGCGCAAAGACCAAATTCGCCGCCTGCTGGTGGCCCGACCCGAGCAGGTCCCGCTGTATGTGACGACCCAGGGCGGCGTCGTTCGGAAGACCGGCGATCGGCTGCGAGTGACTAAGGGAGCTGATACCCTGGCCGAGGCACGTATAGCGGACGTGAGTGCCGTGTCAGTATTCGGCAACGTGGAGGTGAGCACTCCAGCCGGTGCCGCGATGCTGGCCGCCGGAATCCCTATCCTGTATTTTTCATACGGTGGCTGGTTTCGCGGGATGACCTCTGGAGCACTGGCGCAGAACGCGCCCATGCGCCTGGCCCAGTACCGGGCGAGCTTGGACGCCGACCTGCGACTGCGGGCGGGAGGGTGGATCATCTCGGCCAAGATTCACAACCAGCGGCTGGTCATTCGGCGCAACGGCGCCAATCACCCGGTGTTGCCCGCGCTCGCGCGCGCCTCCAAGGGCGCACGCGGAGCAACGTCGATCGATTCCCTCCTGGGGGTCGAGGGACAGGCGGCGCGCCTCTACTTCGAGGCATTCGGGTCGCTGCTGCCGGACCAGCAGGAATTTGCGTGGCAATCGCGCAATCGGCGGCCCCCCCGCGACCCGGTCAATGCCCTGCTCTCGTATGTGTACGCCCTCTTGCTCAAGGATTGCCTAGCCGCCTCCTATTCCGTCGGACTCGACCCGTACGTCGGACTATTGCACAGCACGGGCTATGGCAAGCCAGCGCTGGCGTTGGACTTGATGGAGGCCTATCGGCCGGTGGTCGGCGACTCGACGGTGTTGGGGATGTTGAACCGCCGTATGCTCACGCAAGATGACTTCGTGGTAAGTAGCCGCGGCGTCGCGATCAAGGACGGGCCCCGCCGGTCCGTCGTGGAAAGCTATGAGCGGCGCATGGATTCGCTGTTCGAACATCCGCTGTTTGGCTACCAGGTCAGCTACCGGCGCGCCATGGAAATCGACGCGCGCCTGCTGGGCCGCTTTGTCCAGGGGGAGCTAGCCACGCTCCCCGTCCTGAGGATGCGCTGATGCGCGCGGCGTATCTGGTGGCGTACGATATCGCTGAACCGAAGCGATGGCGGCGGGTTTATCGCCTCCTGATGGGGCATGGCGATCCCCTCCAACTCTCCATCTTCGTGTGCTGGCTTTCTCTCACCGAGCGCAAGCTGATGGAAGAAAAACTTACTGGCATGCTGAACCTTAAGGAGGACCGCTTGATGTTTGCAGAGCTGGGCTCCAACGCTGCTGCCGTCAGCGAGAAGCTCGTTCTCATGGGCAAGGCACGGACGGCCTTGGACGCTCCCCCGCGGTGGTACGTCGTATGAGGCCGAAAGCTGCACGTACCTCCGAACCGCGCAAACTCCTGGGAGGTGTGTGCAACCGCAAACCCGCGCCCAGCAAGACTTCCACGAAAAGACCCTTGATCGATACCTCGTTTGCCGGTACACTTGTCGAGGTGTGTGCAAACCGGCTCCAAAGCCCGCGCCACTCAAGGGTTTCCAGGCGCGGGATTTCCGCGGCCTTATGGCCGCGGCAGCATTGAAGCACTGCCGGCCATTCCGCGCCGGCCGCCGATCTCCTCATTTCCGCGGCCTTATGGCCGCGGCAGCATTGAAGCCAGTCAAACGCGCGATGCTGAGTCCTATGATGATGCATTTCCGCGGCCTTATGGCCGCGGCAGCATTGAAGCTCAGTGGGCTTATGGAAGTGCGGCATTGG
>DAHVOH010000134.1 GCA_027318915.1 Clostridiales bacterium | reverse complement strand
TCCGCTGGGGGACGTCGAGGTGCATCGAGGCGACGCTGTGCTGGCGACCGACGGGCCCATCGGTCGGGTGGAGGGGCTGGTGGTGGATCCGACGGACCACCATGTCACGCACATTCTCCTGCAAGAGGGCCATCTTTGGGGAAAGAAGCAGGTGGCCATCGGGATTAAGTCCGTCATCAGCATTCAAGACGGTGTTCGATTGAGCCTCAGCAAGGCGGACGTGGAACACCTGCCTCCCGTGAACGTCGGCGGCCGCGGCTAGCTGCTCCCGGCTGTCCGGAGCGCGCTGCGGCTCCGAACCAGGCTTCGTGGGCGAGGGCGACGGCGTGGGCAACCCATCCCGTTGCAAGAACGCACGTGTCCGCACGCTCGCATCCGGGCGTGAGCGCGGACTATGAGCGGCGCTCCTGCGTCCGGGCGGCATCAGCCGGGGTGGGTTCCGGCGCCAGACGGGCGGAGTAGATGGAGCGGTGGTCGATGTATCGCGCGGTCACCGTGGCGCCCACCACGGCCAGCAGCGCGGGCACCATGACGCCCAGCAAGCGGTTGGTCAGCTCCATGATGAACACCACAGCCGTGGCCGGAGCGTCCATTGCCGCACCCATCATAGCTGCCGCCGCCAAAACCCCGTAGGTGGCGTCAGGGCTTCCGGGGAGCCAGAAGCTCCACAAGCGGCCCAGACTGACGCCCAAGACCGCGCCGAAGCTCATCGTGGGCGTGAAGAGTCCCCCACTTGCGCCGCTCCGCAGGGTGCCCGCGGTGGCCAGCGGCTTTAAGAGGGCCAGGACGGCGAAAACGAGCAGGGGAGCGCTACCCGTAAAGGCAAACTGGGCCAGGTCGAGGCCGTTCCCGAGCAGCAGAGGATAGCGGAAGGCCAAGACGCCGAGGATCATGAAGAACAAAACGGGTTCGAGGATGAGAAGCCGCCCGTGCGGACGATGATCGCTGGCCCAGCCGATGAGGGCCACGTAGCCGGCGGACGCGATGCCGATGAGGGGACCGATCAGGATGGCAAAGCCGATAAGCGCGAGGGTCGGAGAGGGGAGGGCCGGCACGTTATACACGGCCCGGGCCGGCAGGACGAGCCAGGAGACGGCCGTCGCCACGCCGGACGCCAACAGGGCCGGCAGCAGAAGGTTCAATGAGATGGCGCCCAGGTACAGTTCGACGGCCATCAGCGCGCCGGCCAGCGGCGAGTTGTAAACGGCGGCCAGTCCGGCACCGGCCCCGCATGCGATCAGCACATAGGTCTGATCGGGTGTGAGCCTGAAGGTGCGCGCGATGAAAGAGCCGCCGGCGGCTCCGAAACGCTGGGGCGCCGCCTCTCGCCCAATGGATCCCCCAAATCCCACCGTCATTTCCGACAGTGCCCCGCTCAGCATGGTGCGCCCGAAGGAGAGGTGCCCGGACCGCGTCCACACCACCTGGGTGGGCTCGCCGCCCGTCCCGCCAAGATAGCGGGTGAGGGCCCAGAGGCCCAGGCCCGTCACCAGACCGCCGACCGTCAGCATGACGAGACGACGGACATCGCTCACCCGGGCCACGGCGGCTGAAAACTCGCCACTGTGGTAGTGGAAGGCCAGGTGCTGCACCGTCCGCAGCGTCTCCATCATGGCGATGGCGCCGAGCCCCGCCACCACCCCCGTCAGCACCGTCAGGATCCAAAAACGCGGGGGAAGGCGTTCCTGGCCCTTGACATTGGGTTGGACCTCCCCGCGGATCAACCCAATCATCGCGTCACCCCTTTGGATCCCGGTCTTCGCGTCGCTTCGAGAATACCCCAAGCTCTGCCATCACCGCGGGGCCCGGGCCAAATACGAGTGGACACATTCGCACTCGGCGTCGCCAAGCGAGAAGAAGACAGGGGACCGGAGGGTGAGATCCGGACGCGAGACGCTTTCTCTGAAACCCCAGAAGCTGTCGGGAGACCTGTCGACCGTGCCGACAAGCATGTCCGTGAGGTCGTGGCCCACCGGCGCCAAGCCCCCGAGCTCCGGAGAGACTTCCGACACGGCCCCCTGCGTTTTCGATGCCACGGCGACCCGATGAGGGTAAAGCGGGCGACGGAGCTCCGATACGCCGGGGATCCGGCCCGCCGGTGACCGGGTAATGGACCGCGCGGGAGACGGCCGCCCGCCGAGCTCGGCCCTCGCTTGTCCGCCGCCGGCGCTGAGCCGTGGATCGCCAGGTCCGGCCGGCCGGATGCTTGCGGCCGCCGTACGGGAACCGAAATCGCCCGCTCCAAGGTCCACACGATCACGGACGCTCCCAGGGCTCGGTCCGGATCTCTTCGCGCGACCACGATAGGCCGGCTGGGACCACTGCGACCGCGCTGCCGTTGATCTCTGTCCGGCTCTCACCCACCGTTTGCGACGATGCCCCACGCCATGGCGCGTTTGGGATCCCGTGCGGAAAACAACGCCTAGCCCAAATCTTTCAGTAGCGGTGGAGGGACAGATCTCAACGCTCTCCGGAGGGGTCAGGACGTCCTGAGCGAGGGGCTATTCGCGCGTCGGGACCCCCGTCGCGCACTCGGCCAGAGCGGCACGCCGAGGAGTTCCCCGGCGGGGCGCGTGAGGAAGCCACGGATCCCGGAGCCGGGATCCGCAAACGGCAGAGGATCAGCACGGCGGCACGACGGGGGACCGTCGCGGATTACGGGCCGCAGGGGAGCGTCGCGCACCGCGCCGCCGCCGTGAGCAGCGGGCCGCTCCACGGCCACGCGGCCGCGACCCGCACCACGACCCGCCGCCCCGTCCGGATGAGCCGCCCCGCCACATGGAGGAGCGTGTAGCGGAGCCGGGCGGGGGTTGCGGTACGGAGCGCCCCCGCCAACCCGATCCCCCGGAACCACGCCAAAAGGTCCCCGGCGATCAGCACGGCGGTCAGCCAGGCTTCGTTGGCGACAAACGCCGCCGACGGCAGATGGGCCAACCCCGTGTCCTTCAGGTCCCGGATGACCTGCTCACAGCGGCCCCGGCCCCGGTAGAGCGCCTCCAGAAAGGCGATGTCCGGGTCCGCCAGGTTGGTGAGACAGAGCTGATAGCGGTAGCCGTGGACATCCGTGAAGGTCAGCTGGGCCCCCGGATGCGGGATCTCGCGGCGGACCAGCAGGCGGGTCCCCGGCGGCCACCCCCGGAGGTCCCCGTACGGGGTCAGTTCGGCGACTTCGCCGACGTCTCGCTCCGCTGTCCCATCCGCCGTCATGGCCGGGACCCACCGCAACCGGCGGCGGCCGATGACGGTGGCCGCCAGCTCCTCCGTCAACGGATGCCCGACGATGAACCGCACGCCCCGCGCGTCACAGGCTGCCAGAAAGGCGTGGGAACACCCGGCGCTATCGGTCCGCACGATCACGGTCTCCGTGGCCGGATCGACGGGAAGTTGGGCCAGGGCCGCGTCCAGCACCTGGATATGGTCGACCGCCGTACCCGACCCGGCATTGCCGGGCCGCAACTGGATGGCCAACGGCTCCCCCGTCGCATCCAAGGTCGCGAGAAGCGGGTAGAACCCGTAGCCGTGCTTGTAGGTCGGCCGGGCCCCCTCCTTGTCGGAATGGGCCGTGACCAACGTGCCATCGATGTCGATGACATAAAAATGCGGGTCCAAACCCGCCGCCCACACCCGGCGCCGCGCCGCGGCGCGGGCCGCCGCGATGCGGGTCAGGCTCTCCCCGGTCAGGGCGCTCAGCGTCCGCCCCACCGTGGGCGCCGAGGCGACGCGGCCAAAGAGATCGGGTTGATGCCGCAACACGGCGATATCGCTCACCGTGGTCGCCCCGTCGGCGATGGCGACGGCCAGATGGGTCAGCACCTGGCCCCGGTCATGCCCCCGGCGCCGCTGTTTCAGGGAAGCCAGCGCCGCAGACAACCCCCGGGTCAAGCCGCTGCGGTCAGCCAACTCGCCCAACACCCAGGCCCCGACATGCGCCACAATCCGGTCGGTCCCCGCCCGGATCTGCACGCGCGGAAAGACTGTGCTATGATGCACCTACGAAGTGCCCTCCTTGGTGACGGAAATGGTGTGTTTTCAACTCCATTATCCCGCACCGGGAGGGCCTTTGCGATGGTCACGGCTCACGCGTCCGCCCTCGTTACTGAAAGAACTGGGTTAAGAGGCTACGACTAACAGCAGTCCGCGGAACCTAACCCCCGCCCCGTTTCGAGGTGGCTGAATTCTTGCCTCAGGTGCAGGTGGCCCAGTTGATGCCACGGGAGCAGGGGGTTCAACAATACCGCCCGGTCGCGGGGCTCTTGCCCCATGCGGACCGCGGTCGCCAGGATGCGTCCCAGGATGACCAGGACCGTCTCGCCGCGTCGCGCATGATCCGATCATGAGCCGGAAGGGGAATGGCTGGGACAATGCCGGTATCGAGTCCGGGCACCATGTGCTGACGCAAGCACTGATCTTTGGGCGGCGGTTTCAGACCCGGGTCCAGTCCCAGGCGGAGCCCACGCGACTCCGAGGAGATCGCGTGGCGGTAGCCTCGTTTGTGCCGCGATCCATAATGCCCGGGCCGTTATGCGCTGGCCGTGCGAGGCCTCGGCCAGGGCACGCTCGTCTCGATCGGTGGAGCGTCGCCACCTGCTTGGCAGACGGCTGTGGATCGCAAGGGATAGAGGTCCAGCATTCACCTGGACGGCCAGACCGTCGCGCGCGTGGGCGGGGTGTGTCTTACAACTCGGTGTGCAAACTTGGAGTCGATGTAGGGTCCCGTGGTGTGGGTATGATGGGTGTCAAGCCCCGCGGACGAGCGCCGCGGGAGGAGCTGCGCCACGCGTGGCGAATCCTGGGCGCATCCGTGCGGGTGCTGCGGTGCGTCGCCGGCGGCGGGTGGCGTCGCCCTTTTTCCTGGAGCGATCCGCGATCGGCTCCGTTGTGGTGTGTGACTGGCCCCCGCCTGCGCAAAGCCCCCGCATGAGCCCGGCCCTCGGCCGGTGGCTCGCATACGTGAGTGCGTGCGTTCTGCACCGATGTGCGACGCAAGTCTTAGCAGACAAGGAGGGAGATTCCCGATGCGTCGGTACCTGGGATTGGACGTCCACAAGCAGTACATCCACGGCTATTGGTTTCATCCGGGGCAAAAAGGGGCGCATGGCCGGTTCCCCAACACCCCGGAGGGGTGGCAGCAGTTGGCGGCCCAGATTACGCCCGCCACGTGGATCGCCCTCGAGGCCACCGGCAATGCGTTTCAACTCTATGATCTCCTGGTGACCCGGGCCGATCAAGTGGCCGTGGCCCCGCCGCTGTTACTCAAGCGCTTCGGGTCGGGGCGACACACCGACCGGGTGGATGCGGAACGCCTTGCCAAGATGCTCGCGCTCGGCACGCTGCCGACCGTCTGGGTGCCGCCGGCGACGGTGCGCACGATCCGGGCGCTCCTGCACCAGGTGGAGGCCTGCAGCCGGCTGGCGCGGGCGTGGCAGAACCGGGCCAAAAGTGCCCTCCTGCGGGCCGGCTGGGCGGTCCCGGCGCGGCAGCCGGTGCCGGTCTGGCTCGCGGCCCACGGGGCGGCCGTCGACGAGCCGACCCGGATCCTGGTGACGAGTGCCCTCACCCTCGCGGAGCAAGCGGCCGCCGAAGCGGACCGGCTTCGGAGCGAGATCCTGCGAAGGGTCCAGGACCAGCCGGCCCTGGCCTGGCTCTGGAGTTTGCCGGGGGTGGGGCCGTGGGTGGCGGTCGTCCTCTGGGCGACCCTGGGCGACCCGCAGCGCTTTCGGACAGCCCGCCAGGTCACGCGGTATGCCGGGCTCGACCCCACCGTCCATCAATCGGGCGAAGCGGATTGGCGCGGTCACATCAGCCGGCAAGGGGCTCCTCTCTTACGTCGCATCTTGGTCGAGGGGCGTGGTGGGCCGTCCGCAGTGCCGACGGGCCGTGCCCCGCGCACTTTGCCGCGTGGGCGCCGCGGCTCGGCAAACGGCGGGCCATCGTCGCGATCGCGCGCCAATGGCTCATCGCGGCGTGGCGGGTGTGGAAAGATCAGCGGCTGGCCCGGGAAGTGGACCCCCGCCGCTTCCAGAAGAAACGGAGTCGGATTCGGGCGACCTTCCGGGATCTGCCCCCCTATCCCTGGGCAGAGCGCTGGGCGCAGTGGGTCCCCCGTCCGAGACGGACCCGGTGGTGAGGGTTCCGGCCTAAGGGCCGCTCCG
>DAHVOH010000133.1 GCA_027318915.1 Clostridiales bacterium | reverse complement strand
TCGATGCCCAAAAAGCCGAGGGGAGCGCAGATGGCGGACCGCACCGGTGCCTCTTGTTCGCCGATGCCGCCGGTGAACACCAGGGCATCGAGGCCGGAGAGCGCCGCCGCCATGGCCGCCACCGCCTTCTGAACCGAATAGACGAACAGGTCGACAGCCTGCCCGGCTTCGGCGTGCTGCGCCGCCTCGGCCAGCAGCGCAGCCATGTCCCCCGTGAGACCGGAAATCCCCAGCAGGCCCGATTCATGGTTGACCAGGTGTTCGAGGCGCGCCGCGTCATAGCCGGCGGTCGCCTGCAGGAACACCAAGAGACCGGGGTCCACGTCGCCCGGCCGCGTGGCCATGACGACCCCACCGGCCGGGGTGAGCCCCATCGTGGTGTCGACGCTCCGGCCCCGCCGCACCGCCGCCAGACTCGCCCCGCTGCCCAGGTGGGCAATGACCAGGCGGTCGGGCAGATCGGATCCCAACTGAACGACAATGGACTCGTACGACAGCCCATGAAAGCCGTACTTGCGAATGCCCTGGTCAAAGAGCGCCCGCGGAACCGGCAGACGCGCCGCCCGTTCGGGCAGCGCGGCATGAAAGGCGGTGTCAAAACACACCACCTGGGGCAAGTCCGGAAAGTGACGGCCGACGGCGTCCAGAGCCTTGAGCGCCGAGGGCAGATGGAGAGGCGCATAGGGAACGGCCGCCTCCAACCGGCGCCGCACGTCCGCGTCCACCCGCACCGGGTCCACCAGCCCGGGGCCGCCGGTGACGAACCGATGGCCCACGGCGGCGGGGCGCGGGTGGCGAAAGGCGTCCAAGGCCTCAAAAACGGCCCGAATGGCATCGTCCGGCCCGGCAAACGTCCGGGTCTCGACGTCAGGTTCGCTCCCGGGGCGGCGAATCCAGAACCGCCCGGCGTCAAGTCCCAGGCCTTCGGCCGCGCCTTCGGCCAGACACGTCTCGTCCGCCGCGCCACCCGCATACAGGGCGAACTTCAGCGACGACGAGCCGCTGTTGAGCGCCAGCACGGGATCGGCGCCGATGGCCGCCCCGCCGGCGCTCATGAGCCCACCCGACGCAAGAGCGGCACTTTGACCAAATCCAGCAGGCCCAAATACCCAATGGTCAGCAGCAGCAGGACCGCCACCAGACCGCCCGACAGCGGCGCGAGCAGGACGCCCGTCATGGCCAGCCCGGAGACCACCAGCACATCCGCCGCCGCCGCGATGGCCAAGAGACGCCCGGGAGCCACCGACCAGAGCCAGGACCGCTCCCGCACCAAAAACACGTTGGCCAGTCCGGAAAACACGAGGCCGAGAAAATCCCATGTCTGCAGGGCGGGGGTGGGCAGATGCCACCAGAGCCGGCCCAGCAGGTAGACCCCAAAAATGTAGACCAGCCAGCCCAGCGCGAACACCAGCGCCGATCCGACCAATCCCCGAATGTCCCACCGGTCGGGACGTTTGGAGTAGCGGACCCGATCGCCGGCGATGGACATGGTGACAAAGTCATTCGCAAACAGCAGCAGCAGGACCAGGAGCGGCGTCACCACAAACTGCCCGTAGAGCAACAGGCCCAGGCTCAGAAACAGGGCGACCTGGAGCGTCTTGACAATCTTGTTGAGGGTGTAGGTCAGCAGGCGCTGATAGATTTCGCGACCCGTGGTCACCGCGGTGATCACGTCCTTCAGTCCCGGCCGGGTGAGGACGAGACTGGCGGCCGCTTTGGCCACGTCGGTGGCGCTGGCGACGGCGATGCCCACCTCCGCCTGCTTCAAGGCGGGCGCGTCATTGACCCCATCGCCCGTCATCCCGGTCACGTATCCCTGCTTCTGCAGGGCTTGGACAATGTGAAACTTGTCCTCCGGCAGCACGCCGGCGTAAACCTGGCAATCCTGCCCGGCCGCGGCAATGTCCTCCCGCGCCACCACCGCGCCGGTGAGGCCCAGTTGCTTGGCGACCGCCCGCGCCGTGGGCACGCTGTCTCCCGTGATCATCCGCACGCGGATGCCCAGATCGGCCAACTGGCCCAGCACCGCCGCCGCATCCTCGCGCGGCGGGTCGGAGAGGGCGATGAGCCCGACCCAGGCCAGCGCGGTCGCGGGCCCGTCCGCCACCGCCAGAAGGCGCGCCCCCGTGGCCGCCAGCGTCTGCGCCTGCAGCTGCCAATCCTGCGCGCCGGTCAGGGCGGCAATGACCTGGGGCGCCCCCTTCATGGTCGTCACCACCTGGCCACCGGCGGCATAGGTGGCTTCCGAGCGCTTGGTGACCGGATCGAACGGGACAAAGCTGAGCCGTTCGGGCACCACGACGCCGTCATGCGCCGCCCGCGCCAGGATGGCCAAGTCCAGCGGATCCTGCGTGGCCGAGTCGCAGGCCAGGGCGGCTCGGCTGAGCAGATCCGCCTCCGTCACGCCCGAGACCGGTGCCAGCGCCGTCACGCTCAACCGGTTCTGAGTCAGCGTGCCGGTCTTGTCGCTGCACAGCTGACTCATCGCCGCCGCCTCTTCGATGGCCGGCAGGCGTGTGACCAGCACACCTTCGCGCGCCAGCCCCAAGGACGCCAGGGCCGTGGTCAGCGTGAAGGTGGCGGGCAGGGCGACGGGAACCGAGGCCACGAGCAGGATGAGGGCGAACGGAAGGATGTCGGCCAGACCCATGCGATGGGCGGTGGCATAGACCAGAATGGCGGCCACCAGGACGCCGTCCACCAGCATGAGGGCGCGCACAATCCCCATCACCAGATCCTCAAGATGGCTCCGCGCTCCGGCATCCCGCACGAGTTCCGCCGTTTTGCCGAAGTAGCTCTTCGCTCCCGTGGCCGTCACCACGCCGCTGGCCTCGCCGCGGCGGATGGTGGAACCCGAGTACACCCCTTCCCCGGCCCCCCGCTCCACGGGCGCCGACTCGCCCGTCAATGCCGATTGGTCCACAAGCACATGGCCGTCATCCAAGGTGATGTCGGCGGGGGCAAAGTCGCCCATGCGCAGATGCACATAGTCGCCCGGCACCAGATCGCTGGCCGCCACCTCGCCCCAGGTGCCGTTCCGCAGGACCCGCGCCTGCACCCGCAGTTGGGAGCGCAGCATCTCCAGCGCATTGTGGGCGCGCCGTTCCTGCGAGAAACCCAGCACCGCATTGAATATCAGCAGGAACCCGATGATGACCGCCTCCACCGGTTTGTGGAGCCAGCCTTCCAACACCAGGGTAAATTCCAGCATCCAGGGAATCGGCCCCCAGAACTTCACGGCCAGCTGCCGCCACGGCGCCACACGCCGCGGCGTCACTTGATTGGGGCCATACTCCGCCCGGAGCTTCTCAACCTCCGCATCCGTCAAACCTCGTACCGGCTCCGTCATGGACGCCCCACTCTTCTTCCGTCACACGATGGCCCGCGGCGGCCGCGCCGGGCGGGAACCCGGCCGGTGCCCGCGGGCGCCTGTGCCCGTTCGCTGCTTGCATCATAGCAAAGGCGGTCTGGCGTCGAGCCCGCCGGCGCCTGTGCAAAGCCTGCGCACGGCCTGTACAATCAAGAGAAAACGGCCGAGACCAGGTGATGCATGACCGAGCGAGCCACGCGTGCTCTCCCCCTCCTGCTGGTCGTGGCCGCCATGGATCAGCTGGCGATTGCCATGTCGCAGCAGGGCCTCTCCATTTTGAGCCTCGCCTTCAAGGCATACAGCCGCCTCAGCGTGGAGCAGATGGGCCTGCTCTTCGCCACCGTCGCCCTCGGCGCCGTTGCCGGCATGATCCCCGCCGGGTTGGGCTTGGACCGCTTCGGGGCCAAATCCGTGGCCATCGCGTCGGGTCTGTGGATTCTGCTGGTGATGGGCGCCCTGGGCCTCTTCCTGCCCCGCGCCTTCTGGGTTCTGGAAATCCTGCTGGCGCTGGTCGGTCTGGCGCTTCCAGCCCTGTCGCTCACCGGAACCACCGCCATCAGCCGGCAGTTCGAGGGCAGCGGGCACGAAGGCGCCGCGCTGGGCATTCGCCAAGCCGCCACGCCGCTCGGCGGCATCTTGGCCGCCAGTCTTTTTCCGCTCCTGGTCCAAACCTGGTCGCTGTCGGCGGTGCTCCTGCTGATTGCCGTCAATGCCGGGGGATGGACCCTGTTGTTCGCGCGGTTTCTGCCCCCGCGGGCCCCCGGGGCGGGGCGCGCGCCCCGGACACCATCCCCGCCGCTGCTGCCATTGGCGCGCCGCCTGCGCCGGCCGCTGCTGGTCAGCCTGCTGCTGGCGCCGGGGCAATACGCCCTGCTCACCTACGCCCTGCTGGATCTGCACGAGCAATGGCACCTCCGCACCGAGTCGGCCGGCCTGTTGCTGGCCACGGCGCTCTTTGCGGGGTTTCTCACCCGGATTGCCATGGGACGCCGGCAGGATCGCGGGCACAATGCCCGGCGCCTGATTGGGGCGACGGCGCTTTTCGGCGTGCTGGCGCTGGTCGTCTGGGCCTTGGTGCCCGAGCCTCTGCCCTATCCGCTCCTGGTGCTCCTGTTTGTCGCCCTGGGCGCGGGTTTGGACGGGTGGAACGCCCTCTTGACCACTTGGGTGGCGATGGCCACGCAAGCGGCCGAACGCGGCCTGGCGCTCGGCCTGACCGGCATGGCGGGATTTGTGGGCGTGGTGCTTTTCCTGCCCGTCTTCGGCTGGCTGGTCAAGGAGATCCACTCCTACCGCCTGGCCTGGCTCCTGCTCGCCGCCATCTACGCGGCCGCGGTGGCGGTTCTGCGCACCCGATCCGCCGCCGTCCACGGCGCCGGGACCTAGCCCGGCGCCGCCGCCACCCGCGCCGAGTCAGCGAGAGGCGTCGCGGGCCAGGCGGTCAAACATCTCGAACTGGGTCGGGTGCGGAAACGTCATGTGGGCCACATCGTCCAGCGTCCGCCGTTCGCGCACGATGATGTGCGAGACCGCCGCCAGGTCCGCGGCGTCGACGCCGACGGCATGGATGCCGAGCACCGTTCCCCGGTCCCGGTCCACCACCATCTTCAGGAATCCCCTGAGCTCCTCGGCAATTTGGGCGCGGGCTTCGACCCCCATGGGCCGGCGAACCTCCACGGCGTCAATCCCTTCCGCCTGCGCCGCCTGCAGCGTGAGTCCCACCGTGTGGGCCTCCGGGGTGCTGAACACCGTGGCCGGCATCTCCCCGGCGCTGAATTGGTCGACCGGCGTCGGGTGGGACAGGATGTTGGCCGCCGCCACCTGGCTCATGCGCACCGCGGCATGAAACAGCATGGACTGCCCGTTGACGTCGCCGCACGCGAAGATGTGCGGGACGCTCGTGCGCAGGGCCGCGTCGACGGTGATGCCGTGCCGGGAATAGGCAATCCCGGCGGCGTCCAATCCCAGATGTTCGACATTCGGCACTCGGCCGGTGGCCACCAGCACTTCATCGGCCGCAAGTTCCCGGATGCCCGCCGACGTCTGAAACTGCACCACGCGCTGTCCCGGTCCACCGGACACTTTGAGCACGCGGGCGTTGACCACGACATCGGCCACTTGACCGAGCGCCGCCCCAATCGCCGTCTGAATCTCCTCATCCATCTGGGGGAGAACCTTGGGCGCCATTTCCAGCACCGTCAAGTGGATCCCGAAGGGCTTCAGCATCATCGCCAACTCCACCCCGATGTACCCGCCCCCAATGATGACCAGCCGGCCCGGCAGATGGGCGATGGACTCCTGCCAGGCAAACACGTCGTGACTGGTCCAGGCGTCGGGCACCGTGTCCAGCGTGTGCGCCGACGAGCCGGTCGCCAAGATGGCCCATTGAAAGTGGACGCGCCATTCGTCCTCGGCAGTGGATATGCGCGCCGTGTGCGCGTCCAGCAGCTCGGCGCTCCCGGCCAGGAAGGTCAGGTTGGCAGCGGTCTTGATTTCCTCGGCATGCTGGGCGTAGCGACGGGTCTGCACGTCGTCCTTGAAGCGTCGGACCCGCGGCCACATCGCCGCCGAGTCGCCCGCCAGGGCCAGCGGCACGCCGGCCCGGCCGCCGCGCCCCGCACTGTCCAGCAACACCGAAGCTTCCCGCACTGTCTTCGACGGGATGCAGCCCTCGTAAAGACAATGGCCGCCCAGATTGCCGCGGGGATCCGCCATCACCACCCGCTGCCCGCGGGCCCCCAGTCGAAACGCCGCCGGATACCCCCCGCCCCCTGCTCCCACCACCAGCG
>DAHVOH010000132.1 GCA_027318915.1 Clostridiales bacterium | reverse complement strand
CGACAAGGGCCTCTGTGGGCAGTTCCTACTGAAGTCTTACCCGCCGGGACAGCCGGTACGGCGATGGGACTCATCAACGGTATCGGCAACATCGGGGGGTTCGTCGGTCCGTTCGTGTTCGGCTACCTGGAGACCACCACGCATTCCTTTACCACCGGATTCTTCGTGATGGGTTTCGCTATTCTCGCAGGTGCAGCGATGCTGCTCACCGTCAAGGAACGCCGTAACCAATCTGACGCTGCCGAAGCAACCGGCTAGACAGAAAGGGGCCAGCTGGCCGGCGAGGCTAGTCCCCCCGCCGGTCAGAGGGCGCTCATGCGGAACGGTTGCCTCTACAACAAAAGGGGGACGCTTTCGTGATGATCGCGGACGTGCGCGTTCGTTTCTTCCGGTATGAGCCGCCCACCCCTCTAGTGAGCAGCGTCGGTAGCCGGCGGTTTCGCCTGCTCTGTCTCGTAGAAGTCACCTCCACCTCGGGCCAGATGGGCATCGGCGAAAGTTGGGTGAACTTCCCCGCCTGGGTTGCCGCAGAACGCCACGCGACCATTGTCGAGGGCATTGCGCCCTTACTGGTGGGCCATGATGGCACCGATGTGGTTGGCGTCCATCACCGGCTCCGAACGATGCTAGCCCCGGTCGGCCGCCAGGGCGGACTATTAGGAGCTGTATCCCAGGCGCTCAGTGGAGTCGATTTAGCGCTGTGGGACTTGCTGGCACGGGAACGGGGCTTGCCGGTTTATCGCATGCTCGGAGGCGGTCGGTCTCGAATTCCGGTCTACGCGTCTGGACTCGGTCCCCATCTGGATGAGAATATCGTAAACGCCCAAATCGCTCGGGGGATTCAAGCCTTCAAGATCAAGGTTGGGTTCGACCCCGACCAAGACTACGCACAGGTGGCCCGCCTGCGACAGTTGGTGGGCGAGGATGCACGGATCATGGTCGACGCTAACCAAGGATGGCAAACGCCAGGGGAAGCACTCCGGGCCATCAAGCGTCTGGAACCATTGCACCTCGAATGGGTCGAGGAGCCGCTGCCCTGCGACGACTGGGAGGGTATGGCTCGTGTGGTGGCTCAATCACCGGTTCCCATCAGCGCAGGCGAAAACCTCTACGGACGGGAAGCCTTCGCTTGGTGGGCCCATCGAGGCGCCTTCGCCATCGCCCAGCCGGACGTCACCAAAGTGGGCGGGTTTACTGAGGCATGGGCCATTGCACAAATGATGCCAGCGTATGGTTTGCCTTGGGCACCGCACTTCCTTGGCGGGGCAGTGGGCTTGGCCGCCACCTGCCACCTCTTTGCGCTCGCACCTGGCGGCATCGCTGTGGAACTGGACAGTAATCCGAACGTCCTTCGCGAAGAGTTGGTCGAGCCGCCATTCCCGACACAGGTCGAAGAGGGATACATCGTGCTCCCTGACAAGCCGGGCTGGGGAGTAACGTTGCGTGAGGATTGGCTCGCCGCCCACGAAGTCGCGTGGCAGGACGCCTGGCACGAGACAGACAAATCTTCGCCCAGCGATCCATGATGGGCGATTTCACGTGTTTCAGGCAGCGCTCTTGGCGTTGCCCGTGGTTGAGTGTGACCCCGCCTTGGTCGCCTTTGGGCCGCATCCGCCGACGACTTGTAATCCGGACGAAGCGCTTCGGCTCCAGACCGTTCGCCCAAGGTCTCGGTCAGTCCATGCAGGCGCAGTTTGATGCAGTCTCCCGTGTTGGCCAGGTGGTGGTGCCGAAAGACCGCGTCGGGATGAACGCCGGGATCGTGGACCGTCAAAGAAACTGTCTTCAGCGTGGAAACCAGCATCCGGCTGGCGTTCTTCCCGCTACCACAGTAAACATCGTCTGCTTGAGCTAAACGTGAAGGGTGTTACTGTGTCTGCGCTCCAGGGTCGTGTTCGGGGCAGAATTAGGGGGCGGGAACACCGTTTCTGCCAGATAGGACGATACTGGGTCTCGACACGGTCGCGACTGTCCAGCAAAAAGGCGTTGGACTCCGCCTACGGGCCATGTCGGACAGGACAAAATAGCACCGGGGAGGATGTAACCATGGCAGATCTGTATCCGGCGTTGCTCACGCTTACCAACGAGCCCGGCACCGATAGCTGCGCCGCTGACCCATCCGTGGACCGGAACGCAACGCGACAATACCTAGAGTGGATCCAATCGTCCCAACGCAGTGACGGACTTTTTGTACTGGGCAGTACGGGGTCTGGTCCGATCCTGTCTTGGCGGCATCAGCAGGAAGCCTTAACTCTGATTGCCGACGCGGCCCAGGCACCGGTCATTGTCATGGTGGGTTCCGTGCTGCCCTATGGGCCCCTCATTGAGAAAGTGTCCTGGCTCCGGTCACAGCACTTTGCTGCGATTGCGATTTTACCACCGCTCTACTATGACTTTCCTCCCGATGCTCAGGTGGAGACCATGTCCAACGCCGCGCGATGCTGGCCAGGAGACGTCTGGCTATACAACATTCCCGCACGCGTCGGCTATTCGCTCAGCCACGAGACCGTGGCACGCATCGTGGACCGCTGCCCTAACGTGGTGGGTATCAAGGATTCGAGCGGAGATGCTAGTAGCGTCCCCGTATGGCGGCAGATCTTTGACGGCCGGGGACGCGTCTTCTGCGGAGCCGAACCGGTGGCGGTTGCCAGCCTGCTGACCGGGGCGGACGGCCTCGTGTCTCAATACGCCAGTGTTCTGCCCGAGGTAGGGCGGGTATTGGCGACTGAGGACGATCCCCGACGTCATGAAATCCAGGCCTCTCTCAACCGGCTGGCCCGCCGGTCAGCACACCTGCCTTTGATCAGTTTACTCGGCGAGATTGGTTTTCGGCGCGGTATTCTTCCTCACCGCAGGCAGTACCCCTGGCCAGTACTTGAGGAGACAGCTGCGGATGTCGTGGAAGAGTGGCTAGCCCTAAGCCACGCCGCCGGAGTAGTCCGCCACTAAACGGAAAGGGCGGCCGAAGACGCCATGCTCATCAATTTACGCACTGCCCTAGCTACGTCTCCGTTTGCATGCATCGGGTTCAACGTGACGACTCTTGAAGCATTGGATGCGCTGATGATGGTCGCCCTGCGGCGTCCTGGTCCCACGATTCTCCAGATCACGGAACGCTACCTAGACACTTTCGGCGATTCGCTCATTCGCAACTGGATGGTGCCTCGCCTTGTCGCAAGCCCCAGACCGTTCGTCCTGCATCTGGATCACGCGTTGAGTCTGGAAGCGGTGCTCCGCGCGCTCGACCTTGGGTTCACGTCCGTCATGTATGACGGATCTCGGTTGCCGCTGACTGACAACATTGGCGCGACGCGACTAGCGGTCGAAGTTGCACGGGAGGCCGGTGCCTCCATTGAAGCGGAGGTGGGCCATGTCGGTGGCCGGGAAGACGGTGCCGGCCTTGCGGAAGAGTCATGGCTCACGACTATCGAAGAAGCCCGGATCTTCGTGGAGGGCGTCGATGTGGACGCATTAGCCATCTCTGTGGGAAGTGCTCACGGACTTCCGTCACGCGACCATGTCTTAACCCTGCGCGTGGACCGCATTCGCGACATCGCCACAGTGGTGACGGTGCCCCTCGTCCTCCATGGGGGCAGCGGCCTTGCGCCGTCCCTACTGCAGCAGGCCATCCGCGCCGGCATTCGCAAGATAAACATCGGCACCGAACTCAAACGAGCGTGGCTTGAGGGTATCCAGGCCGCCAGCCACGAAACGCAAGAGCCCTGGGAGATTCGTGAACAAACGGTAACGCGCCTCATGATGGCCATTTGTCAACTGGAGAGCGTTGTGCGCATGCCCGAGCACCCGGCCGTTACCTAACCTTTATGCGATGGGATACGATGACGAACCTAACGGGGAGTGGTGCGGAAGAATCCGGGTCCCTAGCGTGTGATGCGCGGACTGGGTACCGGCGGACCGGACCAATTCCGAATGCCGCGTCTGGCTGGCCAAGCCGCCTATCGACTAATCGCCCGGGAGTTTGTTGACCAGCTTGGTCGTCCTCTGCCCAGCACCCCCTGGCGAGGCAGTCTCAAGACTCACCTCCGACTTCGAGCCCCTTCGATATGAGAATGACGCCGGGTCAGTTCGTGCGCAGTGCATGACGCTAAACGGGGAAAGCGCAGAGGCAGAGCCACACGCCAAGAGCTGGCGCATGGATACTTGCACAAGGTTGACCGCGTGCAACGCGGTCAACGCGGGCATCGGCGTCACGATTGGGGACAACGACCGCGAACCGGCCCGCTAACCCAAATCTTTCAGTAAGCCGACTCGAGGGCCCCGTGAGGGGCTGATGGAGGACGAGGGACTCCTCGGCACGAGGAGACGAAGGGCGGTTCTCGCCCGTGAGGGCAGCGCGGAGGGTCGCCCGCCCGCGGCCGCAGGATCCGGGGACACGGCGGCGCCCCGCGGCGTCCGTGACGACGACGCGGGGTCCCTGCGGTACGCGGCGCGCCGGGTCCGGCCGGGGTTACGGGACCGCCAGATGCTGACAGCGGGCGACCGCCGCCGTCAGCACCGCGGCCCAGGGCCAGCCCGCCGCCAGGCGGACCACGACCCAGCGGCCCGACCGCACCAGACGGCCGGCCACGTGCAGGAGCGTGTCGCGCAAACGCGCCGGCGAGGTCTGGCGCCACCGCCCGGGCAGACATAAGCCCCGGAACCACGCCAGGAGATCCCCCGCCAGACAGACGGCCGTGAGCCACGCCTGGTTGGTCGCGAAGTCCGCGGACGGGAGATGCGCCAAGCCGGTGGCCTTGAGGTCCCGGATGACCTGTTCGCAACGGCCCCGGCCGCGGGAGAGCGCTTCGAGAAAGGCCATGTCGGGATCCGGCAGGTTCGTCAGCGTCAGTTGGTAACGGTAGCCGTGGACGTCGGTGAACGTGAGCTGGGCGCCGGGATGCGGGATCTCGCGCCGCACCAGCAGCCGACTCCCCGGCGGCCACCCCGTGAGGTCCACGTAGGGCGTCAGCTCCGCCACCTCCCCCACGTCCCGCTCTGCCGTGCCGTCGGCGGTCACCGCGGGGATCCAACGCCGCCGGCGGCGCCCGCTGACCGTAGCTGCCAGATCCTCGGTCAGGGCGTGCCCCCCGATGAACCGCACCCCTTGGGTCGCGCAGTGACCCAGAAAGTCGTGGGAACACCCGGCGCTGTCGGTGCGGACGATGACCTCCTGCTGGTGCGGATCCACGGGGAGTGGCGCCAAGGCGGCGTCCAACACCGTGATGGGGTCGGCCGCCGTGCCCGACCCCGCATTCCCGGGCCGGAGGAGCGCGACCAGCGGTTCGCCCGTGGCGTCCAAGCTCGCCACCAACGGGTAGAAGCCGTAGCCGCGCTTGTAGGTCGGGGCAGCGCCCTCCTTATCGGAATGAGCCGTTACCAAGGTGCCATCAATATCGATGACAGAGAACCCCGGGTCCAACCCAGCGGCCCACACCCGCTGCCGGGCGGTCGCGCGGGCCGTGGCCACGCGGGCGAGCGGTTCTGCGGTGAGGGCCGCCAGGGTCCGCCACACGGTTGGGGTTGAGGCCACGGCGCCGAACAGGGCCGGTTGGTGGCGGAGCACGGCGATGTCGCTCAGCGTGGTGGCGCCGTCTGCGATCGCCACCGCCAACTGCAGCAGCACCTGGCCCCGATCATGGCCCCGTTGCCGCTGTTTGAGCCCGGACAAGGCCGCCGAGAGGTCGGCGGTGAACCCGATCCGGTCGGCGAGATCGCCCACGACCCGGGCCCCGACATGCGCCACGATCCGGTCGTCGCCCGCCTGGATCTGGAGGCGGGGCAAGGATGTGCTACGATGCACCTACGAAGTGCCCTCCTCGGCGGTTTCAAATGGGAGTCGCGATACCCCATTATCCCGCACCCGGGGGGCCTTTGCGTCGTTGGGCGTCGGGGGTTTCCCGAGCCGTTACTGAAAGAGACGGGCTAATCCTCCTATTATCTTAACGCCTATGGGTTGTCCGGGTTATCCCCCCATCCACCCAGGGTTTTCCTGCCCTCCCAGACCCCCCCAGTCTTTCCCAAACAACTACGGCTACTACGGCGCTCACGCACATCCCGAGAGGAGGGAGAGTGGGACTACGATAGGCCGATCGGCTGTCTTGACAGGCGGGTCCACTTTAAACAATCCGCCAGAACCGCGTACCACTACATCCGAGAGCATTTGAGCGACTTTCGCCTGGCTCCTGATGCCTTGGAGGGATCCAGCCTCGCGCTTCATTTGGTCTCGATCGCGACGCCGCGCGAGGGGCCGTCCGCCGGCTTAGCCTTCCTGCTGGCCATGGTGTCGGCGCTGACCGACCGGCCCGTCATCCCCGCGTTGGCCGTCACCGGAGAGGTCTCCTTGCACGGTGACGTGGAGCCGGTCGGAGGATTGCTGCCAAAACTCTACGCGGCGCTCAGGCGCGGGCGCCGGGTGGTCTTGGTCCCCGAGGGCAATCGCGGCGA
>DAHVOH010000131.1 GCA_027318915.1 Clostridiales bacterium | reverse complement strand
CATGGCCGATGTGGTGGCAGAAGCCCTGAACCGGGCCCTGCAGCCGGACTTGGACCGAAGTGAGTGGGCGTAAGCGGCGGAGGGACCGTTAGACCCTTCGTCAGAACATCATGACGACGGAGGAGAGCAGACGCCGGGCGGGGACCCGACGGCGTTGAATTTTACGCTCCGTCCCCCTATTCAAAGCCCCGGCCCCATCGGCCAAGACGGGCTGTCGGGCTGTTTTTGCACGCCTGCCTGGCCATCAGCCCCGAGGGTGTCCCCTTGGGTTTCTTGGGCGGGTGGACCGGGGTGCGACCCTCCGAATCGAACGACCGCCACCGCACCCCCCACACCGCCCCATGGGAGATAACGCAAGTCGTCGGTGGAGTGACCTGATGGATGTGGCAGCGGCGGACCGGCAGCCGCGAGTCATCCTGGTGGCCGACCGGGCACGGGACGGGTTCGATGTCTTTGCCACGTGACGGCAACCGGGCGGGACGGCTTGGTACGGGTCGCCCGGGACCGCCGCCGGTTGGTCGAGGCGACGGGGTATTGGCGGGCCCCGGCAGCCGACCAGCCGGCCCTCGAGACGCCGGCGGGCGTCGCGCCCCGACACGATGACGCGCCGACCCGCACGGCGCGGGTGGGGCGGCACCGGCGCGCGGAGCAGTTGCCGGCCTCGACCGTCGCCGTAGGGGTGCGCGAAGAATTGCCCCCTGAAGGGACGCCTCCCATCGCACGGATGCTGCGGACGATCTGGCCGCGGCGGAAACGGTCGGGCGTGACGACACCTATCGCTGGCGGGTCGAGCCGGATCATGCCGTCCTCAAGAATGGCGGTCACCGTGAAGACCGCCCGCTCGAACGCGTCGACCGCGGGGACCGGGCGCTGGCCGTCGCTCGGATCGTCGCCCGGCGTCTTCGGTGGTGGACCGACCTGGCTCACGAACCGCCGGAGGCCCCGTGTACCACCGTCTGGTGTCCGGCCGAGGGGGCGGCATTGCCTGCGGCCTACACCCGCCGCCGGGAGCCTCCGCCCGCGCCGGTGGATGTGCGCACCGCCGTGCGCTGGATGTCCCAACTCGGGGGCTTTCTCGGACGGCGGCGCGACGACGAGCCCGGCGTCAAAACGCTCCGGCGCGGTTATCGGCGCCTCGACGATCTCACAGTCCTGCGGGAGATCTTGCCCCCCTCCGGGATAACCCGCTCGCCGACCACGCCGTCCGCAGCCTCCGGTAGCCCCGCTGCGGGGCGCGAGGTGGGTCCGTCGCTGTCCCTGCCACCCGAGCAATCCCCGGCACGCTCGGATGCACGGCTCCCTTCCTGGCTACCCGCCGCTCCCGTGTTGCGGTCCGCCATCTTTACGTGCGCAGTCTTTCGGTCCGAGACAGTTGCAGGCATTGCATCGGGCTTTAACCGTGGGGAGGATGTCAACCCACCGCCGGCCAAAGACAGAAGGCGCCGACACGCCTGGCCTGGCTCCGGAGGGACGCCTCGGGGATGCATCGCGCTCGAGATGGCGCTCGGCGGGCTGCTGTGGCGCATTCGCCACCTGTAGTCCATGGGCGACACTCGGCCCATGAACAGTCGTAAGATCACCCAACGCGAACTCCGCAATCAGAGTGGGGAAATCCTGCGTGCGGTGGGGCGGGCGGAAACCTTCGTCATTACGCGCGGCGGCGTCGACGTCGGTGTGTTGGCTCCGCTTCCGGGGCGCCGCTACGTAGCCAAGGAGACGTTCTTGGCAGCATTGGCCGGAGCCGCGCCCCCCGACAGAGCCCGGTTCCGTACGGACCTTGACGCTGTCGTGGACCAGGAGACGACCAACCTGTCTAACCCGGCCGGATCGCGGGGTATGCTGGACACCTCGGTCGTCATCGCGCTTGAGCACCTGGATCCGCAGACCTTGCCGCAAGAAGCCGCAAATTCGGCGGTAACGCTGGCCGAACTGCCAGCGGGTCCGCACGCCGCCTCGGACGGGGCGAACGGGCGCGGCCAGGATCGTCTCCAGCGGGTCGAAGCGACCTTTGCGCCGATCTCGGTGGACGCGAATGTCGTACGGGCTTACGGACGAATCTATGCGGCCCTCGCAGCGGCCGGACGGATGGCACGTGGACGTCGGGCGTTTGACCTGCCGATCGCGGCCACGGCGTTATCCGAGGGGTTGCCGCTGTATACGGCCAATCCCGACGACTTCACCGGTGTCCCCGGGTTGGCGAAGGTGGTGCCGGTTCGCCTGCCACCTGCACCCTAAAGGAATCCCTGAGTCGCCGGGAGTGGGAAAACCGCCGGCGGCAGCCTGAAGCCCCGGAGACGATTCCACAGCCCCCAAGGGGTCGCGTTCATCGCCTCGCGTCCTGGAGCCGCGTCTTGGCCCCGCGGGAGCCCTCGTTGCAGCCGGCGATCTGCCGCCGGTCGCGTGCCGCTTGCGCAAGCCACCCAGGGCCCCACTGAGGGAGTCCCGCGATACCGATTTTTACGCCTGCGACCCGTCCGGCCGAGCGACCATTGCCAACGTGTCGTTGTCCGGACACAGTTATCGCATACGCGGCCGAGTTCGCCAGGACGATGCCGTTTGCCCAAAGAAGTCGTGGAGCACTGGCGTATGGGGGAAAGCGAATCGGCGAGAGGAGGAACTGGATGGGAAGAGCCCTGGCGCGCCGCACTGTCGTCCTAGTCGAGGGCCGGAGCGATCGGCTTGCCCTAGAGCGTCTGGCCGACCGCCTGGGCCATGATCTGACGGTGGCCGAGGTCGAGATTGTCGACGTCGGCGGCGTCACCAACTTCCGCTCACACCTGATGCGGTTCGGCCCGATGGGCGAGAACCTTCGCCTAGCCGGTCTCTGCGACGCAGGCGAACGCCAGATCGTGCTCCGGGCCCTTCAAGGCGCAGGGGTCGCGGACCACCTGACGCCCGATGCCATGGCATCCTTGGGGTTCTTTGTCTGCGAGGGAGAGCTCGAGGACGAACTTTTGAAAGCAGTGGGCGTGCCGGCGATGCTCCGGATCATCGAGCAGAACGGGGACCTCCCGCGCTTCCGTACCATGCAGCGGCAGCTCGTCTACCGGGCCGCATCGGTGGAAACCCAGGTTCGCTATCTCATGACCCAGAAGAAGATAGCGTACGCCCCCCACATCATCGACGCGCTGGACCTCGCCCGCGTTCCAAACGTCCTGTCCGCCGTCCTGGACTTTGCGATGGAGCGGCCCTAGCCAGATGCCGGGCGGGTCGGGTTCTGGGGGGTGCGTGGCTGGCCTGATATGGGATGGCTCAGGGCCCTAAGGGCGAACGGAAGCCACACACGCACATTCTCCACGGGGGCGCGCGTGTGGATGAGTACTCCTGGCTGCGGGTTCGGGCCAATCCCAGGGGTTGGCGTGCCTCAACGCCGAAACTTGTTGCTTGGACGAAGTCATGGAGCCCGGGCGGCCGCTGCCGGATGCGCTGTACCGCGACATGACGGCCCGGCTACCGACAACGGAAGCGAGGGTGGCGGCGCCACTGTCCCCCCTTCGACTACTGGCGCATTGAACCCGAAGAAGACTACGTGACCGACTACCGAAAACGGGCGGCCCACCGGGAGGACCCGCCGCAGGCGCCCGAGGAGTTGCTCCTCGACGTCAACGCGCTCTCTGGAGGCGGTGGGGACCTGGACGTAGTCCGGACCCGGGGGAGCCCCAATGATCGTCGTCGGTTCACCGGCCAGCCTTCTTGGCGCCATACGGCCGTGAGCCGGCGCGAGCCGTAGAAGGGGTCGCCGTGTAGCGCTCCTCGATCCGGTGGGGCAGGGTCCCGCTGTCCGGCCGCGGCGGCCGCGAGCGGTAAGACAAGCTCGCCCGGCTGGCCGCCAGCAAGTCGGCTTGCACGCGGAGCGGCTGCGGGCGGTCCTCCTCCCGGTCCACCAAGGCCCGGCGGGCCTCAGGACTCAGGGTCGAGGCCAGATTTGTTGAGCCAGGCCACTTGGGTTGTCAGCTGGCCGATCTGCGCATACAGGTCCTCCACTTTGGCGTCCTGCGCCGCCGCCTTCTGGGCCGCGGCGGGGTCGGCAAAGAGGTCCGGCAGACGGTCGACTACCTCCCGGCGCCAGCGCTGCCGGAGCCGCGGGGCGATGCCGTATTCTGTGGCAAGTTCGGTCACGGGCCGCGTTTCCTCGAGCATTTCCAGGACCACTTGGGCCTTCACGGTCGGGGAGGAGTGCTTTCTCATCAGGCTTCGAGTGTAAGGCGATAGCGACTTCAGGTCCTGCCTAAATTTCTGGGACCACTATAACCCTAGATGCTACTGGCGCCGAAGCAAAGGTTAGGCGTCCACGCATTGGAGCCAAGTGTTAAATACACGGACTGGGTGGAACCGCCACAGCCTCCACCTCCGCTGACTTCAGCCGGAGTTGTTTGGGTCAGTGGCCCGCCGGCCGCTTCTACGTTATGAAGGTTCCACCCCGTTGTGATTGCCACGACAAACGCCGAACACAAGATGATCACGCGAATCGCGCATAGCCCACGGCCCCTTATGCGCATGCCTTTCACCCGTACAGCCTCCTTGTCACGATAACATACCATCTTCTATTGACCTTGGCGTTTATGATTAAGCCACTCTACGGGTAATATATACAGAGACATCTGACGACTAAGGTGTTTGACGCCAATACGAAGGCGACATCGGTCTGTGTGGACAAGGGTGCCGGGCGTGCGCAGGATGCGCCACACGGCCGCCAGGGCACCTATTGGGACGTGGGGAGTTCGGGGGACCATGGCCACGGCTGCGAGACCGCACGGGCTAATAGCGGGACGGCCGCGCGCACGTCGTGGCACGGTCAAGAGTAGCTCGCGCTGCGGTGCTCCCGTGTTTGAGCCACAGCGTCTATGGCCAAGGCCAGAGGGCGGCACAGCGTTTAAGCGACGTCCGGTCCCCGGCGAATGGACAGCGCCGCGATACCGGGCGGCAGAAGGCCGGGCGCGTCGGCGTCGTGGAGGACGTGCGTGACGACGAAGCAGGTCCGGCGGTGTACCGGGCACCCTCCGAGTCCCATTCCCGTAGGAGCAGACGGTCGTCGGTGGCGAACCGCCGGGTGTCCTCGGCCCGCACCTCGACGGGTTTGACGCCGTCAGCGACGGCTTGGAAAAACGGCGGCTGGCATTTCAGGGTGTGGGTCATTTGGACAGTCCCCCAGGCCGAGGCACGGCCGGCGTCACCTAAGGGGCACATCCGGCACACCAGGCGCGGCGCTTGGCGTCGTTTCCGTCCGCGTCATCCCACCCAGGCCTCTGGTTGGGTCCAGAAGGCTTCGGCGAGGTCCGGGGCTTTGTCGCCCCCGTTCTCCAAGACCACCTAGCCAATGCCGTCGTCGTCGGGCTGTGAACACCAGGGAGTGCGTGTTCGGAAAGTCGGCCGACAGATCACGCCATGCGTTCAAACCCCCCGGGAGCCGCGTCTTGTCGTAGAAGAGGGTCCGGCACGACACACGTGTGGCGTGCGGAGGGCATCTCGCCGGGTACCGTTCGGCTGTCATCCAGGTGTCCGGCGAAGTCCCCGAGTGGCGGAGGAAAAAGGTTGGGAGCCCGGAAGGGGGCGAACCCCTATCGGCGGATTACGAAACCGCTGCACGGCCACTGAGCTGCCCGGCCGCTGTGGCAGTCAACGTGTCAATGAGATGGCCGATGTGCTGGCCGAAGCGCTCAACCGCGCTTGGCCGCTTGACTTGGATCGTCGCGAGTGGGCATAGCCCGGCCGGCGCCCGGGCATCGCCGACACCAAGGCCTCCGCGCGGGGCGCAAGACACACCGGACCGGACCGGACAGGGACGGCCCGGGAGGAGCCGGAAGGCGTTGCTCGGGTTCGACCGCCGCCCGCCTAGGGACGGTAGCCGGCGAGGATCTGAAAGAACCGGGGAGTGCCCGCGCCGACGAACCAGTAAAAGACACCGGCCCACCGCCGCCGGGCGGTCAGCCGCAGTTCAGCCGAGAGACTGGCGGCGTTTTCATAGTAGAGCAGGTGGATTCCCGCGCCGGTGCGATAGCGAAGATACGGGGCATCAGCGCGGGAGTTCCAGTGTAGGGAATGCGGGTGGGCGGCCAGGAGCCTGCTCACCTGACTCAGAGTGAGTGCGCTCGCGCGGTGGCCGCTCCAGTCGTACGCGTAGGCGGGCAGGCCCAGCCACAGTTTGTCAGCCGGAACCGTTTGGCTCGCGTACGCCAGGATCCGACCCACCCACCACAGCGGAGCGATGGGACCGGGTCGCGAGCCCGGATAGGAGTAGTCGTAGGCCATGACCAGCACGCGGTCCGCCCGTCGGCCGATGGCCGCATAATTGTAGCCGCTCGCCGCCGCCGTGTGTGTCGTCTCGGCGGGCACATCCACGCTCAGGGTCCGGTGCTCGCGGTGCAGCAGCGGAGCGAGGCGCGCCAGAAAGTGGTCAAAGGCGGCGGCGTCTTGGGGTGGATTGCCTTCGAAATCCAGATTGAGACCGGAAAACGGGGACCCGCGGACGGCGGCCGCAGAGCTCGGACAGTGTGTGCGCGACGTGGTGCGCGCGTGGGGGGCCGGCGCGGGACGTGC
>DAHVOH010000130.1 GCA_027318915.1 Clostridiales bacterium | reverse complement strand
AGCAGGAGCATCGAGTGGATCAAGGCGATGGTGGCCATAATGGTGATGTACCATCCTTATCCCACGGTGGTGTGAAGTTCAACGAGAACAGTTAGCACAAGAAGAACCCGCGCCCGCAGGGCCGGGTTAGTTTGTGGACAAAAACCCCCACGACTGTAGGACTGTCGCATCGATAACTCTGACGGTTTTCGGAAGGCAACGATAACCCCCACATGCGTGGGGCTGACGGCATCGACACCTGACCCACCGGCCGAAATTGGCGATAACCCCCACGTGCGTGGGGCTGACGGTTGGGAGATGACCTACGCGGCTCCCAAGTCGCGATAACCCCCACATGCGTGGGGCTGACTCTGGGGCTCGATGATCGCCGCCGCCCACCGACGATAACCCCCACATGCGTGGGGCTGACATCACTGCTTGAACTGCGGAGTCGGTCATCTGCCGATAACCCCCACGTGCGTGGGGCTGACGCTCTCTTGTAATCCTGCGCACCTCACTCACCCCGATAACCCCCACGTGCGTGGGGCTGACGTGATCACCGGTCCCAAGGGCGAACTGCTAGCGCGATAACCCCCACGTGCGTGGGGCTGACGTGGGCGAGGCGCTGACCGCGCAAAATGCCACACCGATAACCCCCACGTGCGTGGGGCTGACACCAAGGGATAGACCGTACAAACCCTGAACCATACCAGAACTGGTAGATCGTCGTCGGGGGCATCGGTTCAAGTCGTGGAGGCAATCTCTGGCGGTGGTTGAACTGCAGCGCGTTGCAACGCCTTTTTGTGCCGGGCGACGGGCTGGGGATCGGGACTCCCCTGCTTCTTGGTGAACAGGATCTTCAGGTAGGGTTCGTAGGAGAAGTTGCCGCTACGCTTGGCTGGGGTGGCTTTGGCGCGCATGACCACCGCTGTAGGGTCCGGGGCTAAGACCGAAACCGTTCCGCCGGCCACGCGGGTCAGTGCGGTATACAGCGCTTCGCGCGACCAAATGTGAGTGCCCTCGACTTCAGTGGCCACCACCAAGATGTCGTGCCATTCACCGCCTTGCGACTTGTGCGCCGTGATCGCCCAGGCGGGGGTCCAGTGGGCCAGCGTGTACGACGGCGCTACGGTGACCGAGCGGTCTCCAAACTGGGCCGTCACTTTCCGTGCCGTCACCTGGCGGATGACGCCTTGCTCGCCGTTCCGGAGATCCACATCGTAGTCGTTGACGATCTGCATAACCCGATCACCCACCACCCAGCCATCGTCTTGGGCCCCCAGCAGGTGATGGCGGATGATGCCGTTCAGCGCCTTGACCGTGTTCTTGGTGTAGGCGATGACTTGCCAATCGGTCTCGGCGTCGGTGAGGGGCCGCTGGTCAAGCCACGCCCGCACAGACGAGTCCAACCCGTCTTCTTCCTCCTGGGGCAAGGGGAGTCCGATGATCGTGTCGTTCCAGTCCCAGGCACCGGGTCGGTCATCGAAGAGCCAGTGCGCATTGAGCGTCACCGCATCATGGCGGAACGTGTGGCGCAAAGTCGTGACCGCTCCGCCCCGCTCTTGCAGGACCGTCAACAAGGCGGTCCAGGAGTCGGTGCCCTCGACGGGCGGCAGTTGATCGCGGTCTCCCAACAGGACCACATGCGGGGCCACGCCTTGACTCGCCAGCAGCACAGCGGCCAGGGTCCGGGTGTCCAGCATCGAACACTCATCCACCACGGCGATGGTGCAGGGCGGCATGCTACCCTTGCGCGTGTATCCGCCGGTCATCAGCGTGCTGTGAATTGTGGCGCTGGGAATGCCGGTGATTTCTTGGAGTCGGCGAGCGGCCCGCCCGGTGGGGGCAAATCCGCGCACAACCATGTGGTGCTGGGCGGCAATGGTCGCCAACGTTTGACACAGGGCGGTTTTCCCTGTTCCCGGTCCCCCGGTGACCAGGGAGAGGGCAGTCGAAAAGGCACGCTGGAGGGCAAGGCGTTGCTCGGGAGCGAGTGGTTTACCGCCCACCGTGGCGTGGTCAATCTCCGCCAAGAGGGAGGGATCGATCGGAGTCGCCGGTGTGGAGTATCGTGCCCAAATCCGCTGGGCGGCCCCGGCCCGCGCCCAGTGAAACCAACTGGGCACCCCCGACAGCATCTTGTCCCGTTCCCGGAGCATCAAGTGCATGGACACGGGCCATTCGGCAAACTGCGCCGAGACCGTGCCGCTGGTGGACATCGAGGCGTCTTCAGGGGACGGTGCCTCGTCCGCGTGTTGGACGGTGGCACAGGGCAAGAGGGTGTAGACCTGCTCCACCAGGTGCTGGGCCATCGCTTCGGCCTCTTGGGGGTGGCGGGGACTGAGCAACTGGGCGGCCGTGGTCAGGATGGGACCCGGTTTGGAGTCGGCGCCGCGCAGAACAAACGGGAGACGGTGCTGGTTGTTCCGTTCGGCCACCGCCGTCAGCACGGCACCGCGGGCACGACTGAGCCATGGGAGATCGGCGGGGGCACTTTGAGTGCAGATGTGGTACAACTGCCGAGGGGTGGTGTCAAACTCCCCCAGGGCCACCGTCATCAGCACGTAGGGATTGGTGCGGGCTTGGCTGATGACCGCAGCGACCTTGGCGTTGTTGCGCCACCACGTCAGCAGAATCCGTGCGGCTCGGGTGCGGCGCGCAGGGTGCCAGAACGCTCGAACCGGGGTCGGGGCCTCGTCGATCCACTGCCACGCAGGCGTAAAGGCGTTGTCCAGCGCGTCATCGCACACCCGTTGGATCTCCGTCCAGGTGCTGTCCGTGTAGTGTAACGCGGCGGCTTCCAATGGCATGGGAGCGACCCCACTGAGCCAGCGCTGAATGATGCGCGGCGTCAGTAGAAGGTTTTCGGCCACGGGGTCCGGTAGGTCACCGATGCGAATCAAGGCGGGAAGTTCCGTGCGCATGAGATCGCGGAACCCGGCGGCCAGGCCGACCTCCGCATCTGGCTTACCCGTCAACGAAGCCGCCATGGGCTTCACCTCCATACAGGGTGGTGGGGAGGGGACAAAAGGCCGCGTGAACCGGCCCGGTCCAATACGGCGGCGCGAGCCGGACCGCCCGGCGATGGGCGGCGGGCGGGGGCGTGGCGTGCCAGGTGATCGGCACCGGGCGCAGCAGCCGCCCGGTCGGGTCGAAGAGCGCCGAGGACTGATCCACTACCGTGGCGCTGACGCGTCCGATGCGGCCAAAGCCCGTATGACGCCGGACGCCGAGCGAGAGGAAGTCGAGCGCCTCAAGCAGGTCACAGAAGTCCTCCTCCCGATCTGACGGGACCTCGCACCAGAACTGAAAGGTGGGCGCATGCCAGGTGTGATCCTGCATAATCGCGCCCTTGTACATGTAGCTGAGAGCGGAGGGGACCTCGGCCCGGTGCCCGGCCAGCACCAAAGGATCGGTCAATTTCGCGTGGGAGGCGGTGCCGCGGACGGCCTGGGGCAAGGTGATGCAGGAGACGAGGGGCACGCCGTCCCGGTACGCCACCGGCAGGGGAATCTCGTCCCAGACTGCGGGGGATCGCGTGGCCCAAGTGTCCGCGTAGCGTTGGCGGACGGCCGCCGTATGCAGCAAGGCGTCGCCCGGCATGAAACCAACCGCTGGAAGCACAACGGGGGCCAGGAGGGTTCCCGTCACTTCAACCACGGCCATGGCCTTAGTCCTCCTCCGCGTCGATCCCGGTTCCCTGCTTAGCCGCCACGGCCTTCATCCAGGTGGGGCAGGTGTGCCCGGTCAGATAGTCCTGCAACACCGGGCGATGGTCGGTGACCCACGTCAGATAGGGGGCCGGATCACCGTGCCCGACAATACGGATGGCGGCGCCGCCGAACCCACTGTGCCCCCAACCGCCGAAGCGCCCGTGAGCTTGCAACAGTTGGAGACCATGACTCAGGAGGCCAGCTTCCACGGGAGTCAGCGGACTCAGGACCTCGATCCAGCCCAAGAGCGGAGTACCCGCGGCGATGTAGCCCCGGTGGGGTTGCACCATGCTGCGGTACAGGAGCTTGCCCCCCTTCTTGATGTCGGGATAAGGCACCAGGCCGTCGGCGTGCCGAGCGCCGGACGTGCCGGCGGGATCGCGGGCCGATACGAGGCAAGTGGCAGGGTCGAACGTCTGTAGGCGCTGGTGGAAGGCAGGGTCGTCGGGGAAAAGCGCCGCGAGCTGGCGGGATGCCGGGCGCAAGGCGTGCAGGGAAATGCGCGAGGTGATCATGCGGCTGCCGATGGAACAGCCGAGCACACTCCAGACGGGCCACTCCTGCCGAATGGCTTCTTCCGTCTCCAGCGTCCAGGGGGGCACCAAGTCGCCAGCCCCGAGGGTGCCTCCATTCTGAAGCGTGTGATACAAGAGGCGTACGTTTTCGCTGTGGCCCGCATGTTCGGCGATGAGGGGGCGGGTCAGATCCAGGCGAGCCAGCAGGTCGTGCAAGAGCAGGCGGCGGAGCGAGCCGCCCACGGAATTGCCGGTCACCACCGGGATGGTGAGGGGGTCCCGGGCACCGGTCACCGGGTCTTCAACCAGCACCCGCATTTGCTGGGGCTCGATGTCGTGCTGTTCGTTGTTTTTGTCGGAGTCCGTGTTCTTACCGGTTTGATAAGGCACCCGAGCGTTCAGAATCGGCTCGTAGGCAGTGGCATCAATGAGAATGCGCGTTCCGGTCTCCATCGGTTAAAGAACCTCCTTAGGGGTAGCAACCCCGCGCTGGGCCTCAAGCCAAAGTTGGTGTCGGGTTTCCTGCCACAGCGGGCTTGCGTGTGCGGTGGGAGGTAAAAGTTCTGTCACACACTGGGTCAAGAGAGTCCAGAACTCGGGCGGGTACTTCTCTGGCTTGCCGTCATTTTTCTTAGCGGGGGGAATCAGGGTCGTCAGCGTCGCGGCCATGTGGCGAATCGCGGTTTGCATGTCGGGACTGGCTCGGGGGAACGTGAGTCGGGTGGGATAGCGGTTTGTGCTGTCGATGACGTTGATGATCACGGTGTCCGGATCGACGGAGACCTCCGTCCGGGCGAGACGCTGGACGATGCCGCCCGTCTGACCCCGGTGATACACCACTAAACTGGGCGATGCGGGGGCGTCCCACCAGGGAACTTCTTGATGCAAGGCGACCGTCAGGGATCCGTCAGGGGCCTGTGCGAAGGCAAACGCCCACAACTTACCCGATCTCACGCCCGTCACGGCGTAAACACTGGCACAGGGGAGGCACGTCCAGGCGGAATCGCGGCGCACCCAGCCCGCAGGGTCACCAAAGGCCGATGCCTTGTCGTGATCGGCAAAGATTTGGTCCACGGGAAGGACCGCACTGGCCGTACAGCCACAGAGGGCGCAGGGAAGGTGGTCACGGTTGGGGCGGACGGCGAGCGTAAGTTGACGGCGGGCGTTCAGACGGCTGCGAGCGGTCTGACAGGTTTGGCACCAAGGAGCCCGAGGCGTCTTCTTGGCCGCCTTCGGGGGTTCCGTGGCAGTCCCGCTCTTCTTGCCGGGTTTTTTCTTCGGTGCGTTGACGGTGACGCCGCAAACGGCGCAATGTTCCATGTCCACCGTCGGCGGAGGGCCGAGGGCGACGTCCGATGGGCCGGCGGTGATGTGGAAGTCAGATAGCCGGGGATCGCCCCGGCGTGTGCGGCGCTTCTTGGCGACAGGACGGTCCTGAGCCATGGCGGCCACCACCTGCGCATCGGTGGGCCCCTCCCATTCCATGATATAGGGAAGAAGAAAGTCATGGGGCCGCAGAAATTCTCGTTCTGGCGAGGCAAGGTCAGGCGTATCGGGCGCCAACAACAAACCGGATGTGGACATTGGTGACCAAACCTCCTTGGGGTGAATAGAGGAAGCAGAAAGTCGGCCGTGGGGCAACCCCACACACAGGGGGCCGACCACGGTCCACCGCCGATCGAGTACTCGCGTACAGATAGCCCCCACGCACAGAGGGCGGACTCCGACAGGTGGGATCGGGTATTTCTCGGATTACCCGGGTTGGGTGAGAGCGGGTTTCAGCACGGTAGCCATCAGAGTAGCATCATCAGCAACGCAGGCCGCGAGATAGCGTGCCGCATCCATCCGGCGCTAATCCAGTTCCCATCTGTGGGACCGAGCCAAGTCTACCCTCTACCCAAGTCATCGGCGGTGTAGGGCCGTGGCCCCGAATGTGCGAGGCGGTCCACACCATCAACCTTTCATCAAGGGCCTTGGCCCCCTGATACGCATTCTCCCAGTGCTAGGGGAAATGCGTCGAGAGGCGCGAAGACAAGAATGCGGTTGCGCATTATCGAGTCATCGGCCAACTCCGTTGTCCCCCCTCGCGAGAAGGGGGGGCGTGGGGATGTCTCCACACGTGCGGGGGTTAGTTGGAGGGCGGCGTGCTGGGGAACACAATTTTGGTGACGCACTCCTGTATCCACCCCCCCTCCCCCTGCATCTTTTCCGTTTGGATAACGAAACGGTCACCGGGCTGGGCGAATGTCACCAAAGTGCCCGCCCGTTTCGAGCACCAGTATGAATTGATGATGTGGCCGTTGGTGAGGAGAGCGTTTTCGCCGCTGACGCTGGCCACCGGGGCGCTGATGAACCG
>DAHVOH010000012.1 GCA_027318915.1 Clostridiales bacterium | reverse complement strand
TCTGTGGTTCAGGGATCGCAGAGCTTCCCACCGGCTTCGACGCAACCGGCGCTGCAGTGCGGACTGACCCCGGGCGTTTGGGGCGCGCGTCCGAAACAGGCCGGTCCTCCCGCCGCCCGGGACCGTCCTCGCGCTCACGGTGTGTCCAGGAATTGAACCCGGTCAAGCCGTCTGCGCGCCCGCCGACCCCGCAATTGGTCGCATGCGGGCCGCTGACCGCCGACCGCGGACCGAATCGCCTCCGATTTCCTCTGGTGGGGGAGCCATTTCCCGGAGGCCCCGTTCCGGCATTCCGCGGCGGTCTTTAGCAGATTCGCTCTCGGCCTCACTTTCTCGGGCAGCCTTGAGGCGTCTCTACCGTGCCGCCCGCGGATCTTGAAGCCCTAGCCCACTCGCGCCGCCGTGCCCGGCCCGTCACGCTTTGGGGCGCGTGTCTCCCTTCCATCGTTCGACGGGCCGACCGGCGTCTCGACGCTGCGTCGCCTGGCAAACTCGGCGTCGAACGATAGACGGCCCTGGGCGCGAGCGGGGCACCCAGGGCTGCCGGAATAAAGGCCGCTTGCGGTCCAACCCCCGTTCGGCGTGCGGGAACGCGGCGCCCAAGCGTCGCCGCCTTGCTACAATCAACACCATGCGTCAACTCTCCTGGCCCATGTGGTCACTCATTGTCGGTGCGGCGGCGTCGAGCCTCGGCATCTCGTTTCTCTGGCCGCTCACGGCCATCTACGTGCACCACGTCCTGAACCAACCCATGACGGTGGTGGGCCTTGTCATGATGGCTCAATCCGGGGCCAACCTGCTGGGTTCGCTGGCCGGTGGGCTCCTCTATGACATGCGCGGCGCGCGCCTGCCCCTGCTCGCATCGATGGCGGTGGCGTCTCTGGTGCTGGTGGTGCTCGGCTTTGACCGGAACTTTTGGGTCTACACCGGGGGCGTGACGCTGAACGGATTTGCGATGGGCGTCTCGATGCCCATCTTCAATGCGCTCTCGGTCGAAATATGGCCGGAAGGCGGGCGAGCGGCGTTCAATGCCGTGTACGTCGCTCAGAATGCCGGGGTGGCTGTGGGCTCTTCCTTGGGCGGTCTGCTGGCGGCCGTGAGCTTTCGATTCACCTTTCTGGCCGCGGCGCTGGCCATGGGCGGACTGTGGGCCCTCATTTATGTTGCCTACCGGGGCGATCAGTGGGTCAAACCGCCGAAGCGACACGTGGGAGAATCCCACGGCCGGGCCAAGACGCCCGTGTGGAGACTGGTGGGATGGCCCACTCTCGTCCTGGCCGCGGCGCTGACGTTGGACTGGCTCGCCTACGACCAGTGGGAGGTGACCGTACCCAACTTCATGCAGGCGGAGGGCTTCGCACTGCCTCTCTACAGTCTGCTCTGGACGCTCAACACCCTGCTGATCCTGGGAGCCCAGCCCCTCTTGGCCCGGTTCGTCGCCCGTCTGCCGCGCCTGACCACCCAACTCCTGGTGGGCAGCGCGCTCTTTGTCGGAGCCTTTTCCACGCTCGCCCTGTTCCGCGGCTATCCGGCCTACGTCACCGCCATGGTCCTGGCCACACTGGGCGAGATGCTGGTGCTTCCCGCGGTGCCCGCCGCCGCGGAGGCGAGGACTCCTCCGGGGCGGCGCGGTCTCGTGCAGGGCGTCATCGGGATGGCGGCCGCGTTGGGGCGAATGGCGGGCCCACTGGTGGGCGGCCTCCTCTTCGTCGCGGCGGCGCCGCGCCATCTGTTCCTGGTGATGCTGGGCGTCTTTGCGCTGGCCGCCATCGGTTACGTGGTGTCCGAACGCATGGGGACCGGCGCGAGACGCGCCGAGGCGAAGACTTCCGGGCTGGCCGCCCGGGAGCTGTAGCGAACCGTCTCCCAGACCCTCACGCGTCACCGAGAACCCGCCGAAAGCATCGCCGGACCAAGGGTCCTCCACGTCCACGACGCTCCGGGCCAGTCGCGGAGAGCCGGCGCCTGCTCAGGAGTGGGAGAGGGATGACCGGCACGTTGGCCGGTCCGGGGTCCGTTGCCGCTTCGTCCACCCCCCTCATGGAAGAGACGCAGCCGGGCGCGGTCCGGAGACGGGAGGCGACTTCATGGTCGCTCTCCATGCGCGAGATCGGCGTCACCGGATCTCGACACTTCCGAGCCGGCGTCCGCGGCCGGGGTCGCCCGGACCGCAGCGCCGCCTTTTGCCGCACGCCCGCATCGAGACCTCCCATCCGCCCAGCCGAAGACCGGAGTGACGGCCGGCAGACGGTGCAGAGGACCGTCCCCGGGCGCGATGGACCCGGCTGCGCGTTTGACGGGTGGGCGGCTGTTCCGGGACGGCGAACCCAAGCGCTCGGGCATGAAGACGGTTTTGCAAGTGGGGGCCGAGGGGATAGGCCGTCCATCGTTCGTGGCCGGCCCGGCGACTTCGCCACCCCCTCGCACTTCGGATGCGCGTCTCCCCCAGCATCACCGCCCGTTCTCGTTGACCACCGCATGCCTCTGCGCTTGCCCGGCGGCTGCCGGCGCGGCGTCTTGACCGTGACAGCCGCGACCCCGCCACGACGAGCCCGACCTCCGATGCCGCCATCTCTTTTCGACACGCAGCCCGCGTTCGGTTCAGTATGATGGACAGGAAACAAGGGGGCACAACATGGCTAAACGGTCGATCACGATGGAGGACATTCACCGATTCGCACTCGCGTCCAATCCGGCCGTGTCGCCCGACGGCACACGGGTCGTGTACCAGCGCACCGTGCCTGATCCGGAGGACAACATATACCGCACCCACATTTATATCGCGCCGGTGGACGGAAGCCGCCCGCCGCGCGCTCTGACCACCATCGGCTCCAAAAACACGGGACCCGCCTGGTCGCCCGACGGCACCACACTCGCGTTCGTCTCCAACCGCAGTCATGGGTCCCAGGCTTGGCTGATGCCGTTGGACGGCGGCGAGGCGATCCGTCTTACCCACTTTCGCCGCGGCGTCTCCGCCCTCCGCTGGTCGCCCGACGGCTCCACCCTCTTTGGATTGGTCCCGGCTCCCTACGGCGAAGACATCGAGGTGTTCGAGCCGACCCTGTCGGAAAAGGAGGCCCACACCCAATTTGAAAAGGAAGACAAGGAGTGGGCCGAAGGCGCCAAGCGATACAACCGCCTCTACTACAAGATGAATGGCATCGGTCTGCGCAACCATCGTGTTCCGCAGTTGGTGGCGGTGGACGTCAAGACGGGCGACTTCCGGCAGTTGACCCGGGGCGACGTCGGTGTCTCCGCGCCCGCCGTGTCTCCGGACGGGAAGACGGTGGCCGTGATCTCGAACCGGCACCCGAACGGGGAGGTGGAACAGCAGGAGCACCAGCACGTCTACACGGTGCCCGCGGCCGGGGGCGAACTGCGCCTGCTCACCGATCGGATCTCCGGACGAGACGCCTCTTGGTCTCCCGACGGAAGATTCCTGGCCGTGCTTGGCTCGGGCGAGGAACTCTATCAGTTTCGCTCCGCGGTGCAGACCAAGCTGTTCATGGTGTCTGCCGACGGAGGCCAGGTGGAGGATCTTACGGAAGATTTCCCCGACTCGCTCTCCAACGCCACCGGATCCGACGTGCATGCGGAGGGCTCCGCGCCCGGTCCCGTATGGTCGGCGGACGGCCGGTCCCTTTATGCCATCTCCGGTCGCGAGGGCCGCGCGGAGGTGGTCCGGATCCCGGTCGGGCCCGACGGGCATCGTGCCGGCCCCATTGGGTCAGTCATCGGCGGCGATCGCGAGGTGTTTTCCTTCGCGACGCGCGACGGCGTCCACTTCGTCGCTCTGTACGGGACCCCCACCGACCCGTCGCACGTCGTGGCGGTGGAGGTCAACCCCGAGGAGGCGGGCCGTCCCCGCCCGCCCCGGTCCGTGACCGCAGCCATGGAGGAAGCCCCCGTAGCGTTCTTCCCCGCAGGGGAGACGCGCCTCGACGCCGACAACCGGTGGCTGCAAGAGGTGGAACTCTCCGACCCGCAACCGTTTTGGTACACCTCGGCCGACGATTGGCGCGTGCAAGGCTGGGTCATTCCGCCCGTCCCTTACACGCCGGGCCGGAAGTATCCCGTCATCCTGGAGATTCACGGCGGACCTCAGACCTGTTATGGGCACATGATGTTCCATGAGATGCAGTGGCTGGCCGCCCAGGGGTACGCGGTGGTCTACACCAATCCCCGCGGCAGCACCAGCTACGGCCAAGAGTTCGTCAACGCCGTGCGCCTCCACTACGGCGACAAGGACATGGCGGACATTTTAAACGGCCTGGACCAAGCCCTCCAGCAGTTCGATTTCCTGGACGGGAACCAAGTGGCCGTCACCGGCGGAAGCTACGGAGGCTTCATGACCAATTGGCTGGTGGGACACACGTCCCGCTTCTTCGCCGCGGTCTCTCAGCGCTCCATCTCCAACTGGATCTCCTTCTACGGCGCCTCCGACATCGGGCCCGGCTTCGTCGAACACCAGCTGGGCGTGCCCACCTTCGACAGCCCCGAACAGTGGGACCGGCTTTGGCAGATGTCACCCCTCGCCTATGTCCCGGAGGTCAAGACCCCGCTGCTGCTCATCCATGCGGAGGAAGACCTTCGCTGCCCGATGGAGCAGGCCGAACAGTTCTACACCGCCATCAAGCGCCACGGAGGCGAGGTGGAGCTGTTCCGCGTACCGCAGGCCAATCATGAGCTGTCGCGCAGCGGCAAGCCGACCCTCCGCCTGCAACGACTGGAGGCCCTGTTCGGTTGGATTGAGGCGCACCGGCACAAAGACTGACCCCACGCCGATCGAGACCCCGGCCACCCTGACGCGGCCGGGGTCTTCGCCGCGACGCGGCCCGTGGCCTCCGCTCCCACCGGCTGTGCA
The DNA here is from genome assembly GCA_027318915.1 of Clostridiales bacterium. The sequence goes on along the minus strand of DAHVOH010000012.1, from coordinate 50,025 downwards.
CCGCGCGGCCGAGACGCTTTTGGATGCCGCGCACGACAGGGAAAGCCGGCCGCTGGTAGCGGCCGGCTTTCCGATGCAGGATCGATCGCGACGATTACTGGCCGATGCTGATCTCGTTCGGCGGAGTCCCGAGATACGCGCTGTAGTTGCTGTAGAACCCGTGCACGTACGTCGACACCGCATAGAAGGTCGGCGCGAGCGGCACATAGAGAACCGGCAGCTGTTCGGCGGCGTACTTCTGGTACTCGTCAAACCGTTGGCGGATCTGCTGGGGCGTGCCCCCTTCGACCGTGGTGATGTTGATCAAGTGGTTCATCTCGGGGCTGTCGTAGCCACCCGGGTTGAAACCGGCATTGGAGTTCAGGATCCCGTCCCCCGAGGGGTAGTAGTCGGGAACGTAGCTCCATCCGCCTCCCCAGGACATAAGCGTCCACTGGTTCGCGTCCTGGGGTCCGTTGGTGATCACCTGGGTGAACGGCTCTTCCTTGATCGTGATCTTGATGCCCTCGAGCGCCCAGTCGGCCTGCAAGAGCTCGGCGATGTTGGTCTGGGTCTGATCGCCGCTGGCCACCAGGAACGTAAAGGCCAGCTTGGTGCTGCCCCGGGTCATCACCCCGTTCACCTCGTGCCACCCGTGCGCCTCCAGAATCTGCTTGCCGCGGGTGGGGTTGTATGGGTACGGGTTTTTCAGGCTCGCGTCGAAGAACCGGTTCGGCGGCTGCTCCGGCACCGGGTTGTAGACCGGATAGGCGTAGCCGTGGTACATGCTGGCCACGATGGCGGGTTGGTCAATGCCGAGCTGCATCGCCTGCCGGAAATACAGCTGCTGGAACAACCCACCGATGCCGGGCGCCCGGCTCGAGAAGTTGGGCTGGATGTAGTTGAAGCCCGGGTAGTAGAGGGGCTTCACCACGTAACCCTTGAGCTGCTTGGCCTGTGCGAGCAGAGAGAACGGAATGGCCCCTTCCTGGATTGTCCCCTTCTTCAGTTGGGCGAACTCCGACGTGTTGGACGTCTCGTACTGATAGATCTGGGTTTGAATCGTCGGCTTGGGGGATCCACTGAAGTGCGGGTTGATCTTGAACTCCCAGTACTGGTCCGAAACCGCCTTAACCAATTTGTAGGGTCCGTCGATCACTTTGTAGTTGGCGTTCATGGGCTCGCTGCCCACGGTCTTGATGTAGGAGAGCTCCTGGGTCATGTTGGTCGGGTACTTGTCCCACACCTTGGCCGGAACCGGCGTCAGCTGAGAGATAAAATTGAACTCGAACCAGTCGGGGTTCACGGAGCCGATCGTCTGAATCTGCACCGTGTCCTGGTTCAGTGCGGTCACACTCTTCGCCTCGGTCGGCATCCCGCCGATCCCCAGTCCGCAAGCGGCCCAGGGCGCGTTGGTCGCCGCCGACGCTTTCTCCACGTTGAACGCGAAGACCACGTCGTTCGCCGTCACGGGCGTCCCGTTGGACCATTTCCAGATGGGGTTGATGTGGACGTCAAAAACGTTGTCGGCCTTGTTGACGGTGATGCTCTTGGCCACGGACTGCGACCAGTTGATGGTGCCGTTGCTGTTAAACCAGAGCAGATCTTGATACTCCATGCCGAAAAGAGTTCCACCGCAAGCGGTGGTCGACCAAAGAGGATACCACCAGACGGGCTGCACCTGTGCGCCGAGGGAGATGTTGAGGACACTCGGGTGACTCACGGCTGACTGGGAACTCGGATTGCTGCTGCCACAACCGGCCAGCACGACGGCCAGCGCGGCTATGGCGGCACCAATAACGCCCCTAATACGAGGCATCGGAACCCTCCTTTGAAGCTAATGCGGGTGGATTCTATCTATTTTAGGGGAACCGCGCTCGGATCGTCAATACGCGCCCAGACCGAGGCATCTCTCCTTCGGGTGGTCGCATCGAATCCATGACGGCCGAGGCTCTTCGCCCGCCCCATGCGGCGAGGCGATCAGGCCGTCACCGGGACAGCCGAGGGAATGCACGATCCCGGGACAGACCGGATGGAACGGGGGAGACCGCGTCGAGTCGGTCATTGGACAGATCGCCGCCGCAGGCGGTGCTCGCGTGCGCGGACAGGCGGCCGGGAAACGGCCCTTGGGCACCGCTGAGATTGGACGACCATACCCTGAGCCCGGATGGCGCCCAAGCGCCTCAAGCGAGGCGACCGTTTCCAGGATGACGGCCGCCTGAATCGGGACACGACCAGAGCGGCCCTCACCCGGTTCATCCCGATGGGCGGCCGGCGGTTCCGGTAATCCTTGAGGGAAGGGGCTCGGCGGAGGACGCCGGCCCAAGCTGACGCCAGCGGGCCAAGAGATCCGGCCCGCACACACACGCCTGCTCGAAGAGCGACCGCTCCGTATAGCCCAAGCGCCGCGCCGGATCGAGACGCTCTTACCGCCTGCGGCACCGGTCCGCCGCGCAAGACCGTCACGAAACAGCCCGGGCCACAAACGCTCGATAAGACCAGCCCGGGGTCGCGACACTCGTATCGCGAGGCCGAGGCCGGTTCGTCTCCGCGCGAATGCGACCTCCGTGATCATCGCGTCAGGACGTCCGGGGCCATGCGATTGCGCGCCGTCGGGCGTGTTGAGACGCCCCGGGCGCCAACCCCATCACCATCGGCTGTGCACCACACCGCCGGGCGCATCTGGACGAGACGCTTTAGCGTTCCCGTCGCCGATGTTCTTCGGTCGAGCTCGACCCCCGGACTACGGTCTGCGGTGCCGTTGCCGACGGGATAACAGACGGGACAGACCTCGGATGCCCTCGGCTCGCCATGAGGCCTCCCCACATGGCCACGCCAAACGGGACACAGTAGGTCAATCCGGTCTTGGCCGCCAAGGCCCAGGTCAACGGTCCGTTCCAATACACACTGCCATGGTTAATCAAGGCCAGCAGTGTGCCAACCACCAGCGCCGTCTTCACCGCTTGGCGCGTCAGACGCGGATGCCGCACCGCACAGCTTTCACAGTGCCATGCCGCCGACCCGTCGGCGCGCGACAAGCGAAACAATCCGGTCCCCCACCTGGGAGGCCGACCGCAGACCTCACACACCGGCCGCCGGTGCTGTTCACCCGCCATCGCGCGCCACGTCCCCCGCAGGTTTGTCCGCTACCCGCCTTAGCCCGCGCAGCAGGACAATTTGTTGACATCCTGATCAAACGTGAGCGCGGTCAGTTTCAGTCCTTCCGCCATCGTCAAATAGGGAGCCAGCGTGTCGGTGAGGTCTTCGATGCGCAGACCAAACTTCACGGCCAGTTGGGCGGCATAGATGACATCCCCGGCATTCTCCGCGACAATCTGCGCCCCCCGAATACGACCTGTGTCAGCGTCGGCCACCAGTTTGAACACGCCCCGCGTCTCCCGATTGGCCAAGGCCCGGGTCACCGCCTCGAGTGGCAGTACGGAGGACTTGACCTGCAGGCCCCGCTGTTTGGCGGCCTCTTCTGTCAGGCCGACCGCGGCGATGACCGGATGCGTAAACGTGACCGTCGGCACCACGCTCAAATCCACCGATTGCGGCGGACTCGCGAGACCCAAGGCATTTTTCGCGGCCAGTTTTCCTTCGTAGGCCGCCACATAGACGAACTGCGGCCCCAATGTGACGTCCCCGGCCGCGTACACTCGCGGATTGGTGGTGCATAGCGTGGCGTCAACCTGCGGCTCTCCCTGGGCTCCCTGCTGAATCCCCGCCGCCGACAGGCGGAGCGCTTCCGTATTGGGAGCACGGCCGGCGGCGACCAACAGCGCATCGCCCGTCACCACCCGGTGTGTTCCCTTCCGCGTCAGATGCACCGCCGTCTGCTCGTTCCTGCGTTCGACGCGATCGTAAGTGACGCCGGTGATGACCTCGATACCCGCATCATCCAGCAGACCGCGGATGACCGCCCGCACTTCCGGGTCATAAGCCGCCATGAGTTCTGAGCCGCGCTGCATCAACGTCACCTCGGATCCCCAGTGACGGAACAGCTGCCCCAGTTCCAGGGCGATGTAGCCCGATCCGATGACCAGAAGATGGTCCGGACGCCGCGTCAGGTCGAGAGCGGTCGTGCTGGTCAGATACTCCACCGTGTCCAGGCCAGGAATCGAGGGAATGCGCGGACGCGTCCCGGTGGCAATCAGATAGCGATGCGCCGTCAGGATCCGATCCCCGACGGCGAGGCGCGAATCATCCACAAAATGGGCTTCTCCCTCGATCAACTCAATGTCGTAGGCCGGTAACAAATCCACATACTTTTTCTGGCGCAGCGTGGCCACCAAGCGATCTTTCTCCCCCACCAACACGGAAAGGTCGGCCGGAGCGGCGCTGGTGTTCAACCCGTGGAACGGGTTGGTTTCGGCGCCATGGTGCACTTCCCCGGCTCGGAGCAGCGTTTTGGAGGGGACGCACCCCACGTTGACACAGGTGCCTCCAATCGTTCCCCGTTCCACCATCGCCACGCGGGCTCCCGCTTGCCGCGCCTCAATCGCGGCTCCGAACGCCGCGCTCCCCGAGCCGATGATAATGAAGTCGTAGGCTTCGCCGGACCGAAAAGGGATGGGCGCGGGCCCCGATTCCCGCTGCGGCTCCGCCGCTCCCGGCACATAGCCGGCCCGGGTAATGGCCGCGCGCGCCTCCTCCCAGGAAAAAGCCGGAGGGACCACAAAAGTTGCCCGGCCCTGGCGGAAGTTCGCCTCCACCCCGGTGGCGCCCACGGACTCCAACGCCTGCGTCACGTGATGCTCGCAATCGGTGCACGTCATCCCTTGAATGTCCAGCGTATAAGCCTTGGCGGTCCGGCCGGCCTCCCCATCCAGGCGAGTCAGTTCTTGGGGCTGATATCCCGCCCGGGCGACCGCTTGCCGAGCAGCCTCACCGGAAAAGTCCGCCGGCGCCCCAAACACCGCCTCCCCCCGTCGAAAGTCGGCGTGAACGTCAACCGCGCCCACGGACTCCAACGCCTTTGTCACGTGATGCTCACAATCGGTGCATGTCATCCCTTGAATCACCAAACGGTACCGCTCACGTTCCTGCTGCATTCCCATCACTCCGTCTCCATCCTGATTGTCATCGAGGTTCGGGACAGCCGACAGCCCTCCCCCGAAAAATTCGACAGTTCCCGATAGGGTACCCCGGATGCTCCGTCTGACCCACGCGCTCGTTCTCGTACCCACTGCGATATTATAACATTTCGTTGCTGTTGGATGTCGAACGGCACGAAGGCCCGGTGATCGCGGCGAGGCTCGCGTTGGCGGCCATGACGATGCGCCGGTCCTTACCGGCGTCCTTCCGCTTGGTGCCCCCTGTTCGAGAGCCCATGCCCCACGCTCGGAACGACGCGGGACGCCGTGGGCGTTCGGATACCCTCCCGATGCCCCGTTTCGAACGGGCCGGAAGACCACCCGAGGGGAGTGCGCCTCGCGAACATCCAGGGGCTGCGGGGGCCGCTGCACCCGGCCCGCCGGCGTCTTGGCTCGGTGGGCCGCGTCGGGTGGGGGGCCCGGAAGTCCCCGATGAAGGAGCCGTCCGGGCGAAGATCACCTGCCCTCTCGCGATGGGCCCCTCCGCAGAACAGAGACGACGACTGACGCACGGGGCGGGATCGGCAGCAAGACGGCAGGAGAGGCGCCGTCGGGCCCGCTGGTGTCGAAGCCCTGCCCGGGACAACGAAGACCCTTGTCCACAAAAACCTTTGCGTGAAAAAAGGAATGGGCGGTCTCGTCCCTAAAACCCTTGCCGTACAGTCACAGGCCACGGAGGGGAGATGCGTGAGGACACGCGCGGAGGGGAGCGCTCGGTCGGACAGGATCCGGCGATGCCGGCATCTGCCCGGGGCGGCTCCCCGGCCCTGTCCCCCGGGCCTGCTGCTCAGGAGGGTGTTATGAGTCGTCCGTTGCCCTTTCCCGCCGCGTCACTGGCTGCTTCGGTGGCCGCGGTCGGGATCCAGCCGCGTCCGTCGGGCCCAGCCAAGCGGCAGGTGCTCGTCTTTGACTCGGAGACTGTCGCTCACAAAGGCTACACCGCGCGCCGTCAAGCCCTCCGCGATCATGATCGCCATTGGGCGCTCTACGATCCCCTGTTCAACGTGGTGTGGCGCCCTTGGCCGGCCGCATCGGTCGAGGACCTGCGCGCGGCGTTGGTCGCTCGCTATCCGCTCTTTGCCGCGTTGGCCGAATTGGGGGTGGCGGCGGGTCTCGACCAGCACACCGATCCGCTGGCCCAAGCCGCCCTCTGGGTGGAAGAGATTGCGCGCGCGATCCGCCATCGACTAAGCCAGCAGGAGAACCCGCGGAAGGCACTGACCCGTCCTGTGGCCGATGTCGTGCCGCCCAGCGTGCAAACCGTCGTAGCCACCTGCCTTGCCGACGTCGTGGTGGCTTTGCAAGCTCAGTCCGCCCTGGTGCCTCATCCGGCCGACGGGCGCACCCGGTCGCTGGCCGCCGCGCTGAATCTGAGCCCCGACGAGCCGGGCTGGACCGACTACCTGCCGTGGATGCCGGTGCGCCGACCCACCCACGACGGAACGCTGGCGCGATTGGCCGACGAGCTCCATCTGCCGGCGGAAAGCTGCGGCCCGTACCTCCTGCACCTGGCGCAAGCCGTCTTGGACACCGAGAATCTTTCCTGGGAGACGCCGCTCAATCCGGACGCCTACCGGCGGGTCGACGCCGTCCTGCGATTCGCTGTGGTGACGGCGCAATCGCTGGCCCAGGCTCAGCATCCATCGGCCGGTACGGATCGGACGGCGCCGACGCGCAAGGCCCGGTAGGCTCGTCGGCCCCTCGCGCGCGGCCCCCTGCGGTCTGAACGCCGGCCGTGGGGATTTTGGTTGAGCCGGCTCCTCCACCGCGACCGATGTTCCGGCTGGGCACCGCCCCGGGGGCGGTCGAGTCCTCGTGCCGGGAAATGCCCACCCGGCGCGGAGGGTGCGTCCGGGAGGCCAGTCGATGGCGCGGCGGCCACGACGGATTGGGCACGCGTCCGCTCCCCGGAGGGGATGGCTCATCTCCCCCGCCGCCAGGCATGCCAGCGCCGCGGAATCTCCTCGGATAGCGGGCTCACGACCGGAAGATTTCGGCGCCCGCATAGACCCCCGACGGCCGAAGGGCTCATCCACCGCCCCGCGACACGGCCGACCGCCACCCGCTTCCATAGCCGCCGGCGCTATTCAGCAGAGAGTTCTCCCGGTGCCGGAGTGCCGGCGTCCCGGCCAGCCCGGAGGGCCCCACCCATCGTGGCGACGACGGGGCGTTGGTCGACCGGATTCGCGCTGGGTGTCGTCGGCATCGTCGCACGGAGGCTGGGCCCCTGCCGTGGCTCGACCGGAACTCAGAACTCGACCGGTTCTGGTCACCGGGCCGGTCACCCCGTCGGCTGACATCCGCAGTGACGCCGCACAAAATTTGACGGATTTTCTCTCCGTGCGTTTGACACCTATTTGACCGTTGTGCTACCGTCGGGCCGTCGGATCCTGTGCCGAGGCGTTTGAGCCTCCCTCTTAGCGTTAGCTTGAGGGCGCAGGACCGAGGGTCTTGAGGGTACTCGACCCGGTCCGCCTCGAGGGGACCCGTTGTTTGGGATCGATCTGTGCCTGTTTGGCCCCAAGTTCTCGAGGGAGAGCGGTGGGGTTTTTTTCTGTCCAACCAGCTCCCCCGCTCTCGCGGAGCGGCCGAGCGCCGCCGTGAGTCCGGACGGCTTGCGGAACCTCCGATGCCAGGACGGCAATTGCGGCTGGACGCCGGCGGCTTGGGAGGGAATCCCCCTGTTTGCCACGGCCGCAGACAGCTTGCTGCACGCGGCGCTTGTCACGGCGGCTCTGCTGGCGCTTCCCATCTTGGCGGTCGCGCTGGTGGTGGGCGTCGTCATCGGGCTGCTGCAAGCGCTCACCCAGATTCAGGAAATGACCCTCACCTTTTTGCCCAAGCTGCTCGCGATCGCGCTCCTGTTCGTGGTCGCGGGACCGTGGTGGCTCCAAACCCTGACGACGTTCGCCAGCGTGGCCTGGCAGCAGGCCGGTTTGTTGCGGCCATGACAGGTTTGGTGCAAGCCGGCGCCCATCTCTGGAACCTGCCCGGAATCGGCCGCTACACGCTCATCACCGCGCGCGTTCTCGGACTGGTCCTCTTGGCGCCCGGCATCAGCACGCTGCGCGTGCCGCCGTGGCTTCAAGGACTCACCGTCCTGTGGCTCAGCGCCGCCCTCTGGAGTGTTGTGCCCCCCGGCCCGTCCCCGACCGGCTGGGCTCTGTTGCCGGCCTCCGTCCTGCAAATCGGGCTGGGCATCCTGATGGGTCTGGTGTTGGCCGTGCCCCTCTGGGCATGGCAGCAGGCCGGGTACCTGTTGGTGGATGTTCTGGGGCTCGGTTTGGCGGGGCCCAACACCCCCGGGGTGGCTCCGGCGCCGGACGGACTGCCCGGATGGTTTCTCCTGCTCATCTTCATCGCCTTTCTGGCGGGTGGGGGTCTACCGCTCACGGTGCTCGCGCTGCATGCCAGCTTCCAGGCCTGGCCGCTCACGCTGACCGTGTTGCCGCCCAGCACGCCCGCCGTCGTGGGCGGCGTGCTGGGCAGCCTCTTGGCCATGAGTCTCACGGTGGCGGCCCCGGCCTTGGCCGTGGGCGTGGGGGGCCTGCTGACCGCCGGCATTGTGAGCCGCACGATGCCCCAGGCACCTATTTACTTTGTGGCCCTGCCGGCCGTCATCGGCGCGGTGCTGGGGATTTCCGTCCTCGCCACGCCGGTCTGGCTGGCATGGGCACCGGCCCTGTGGCAAACCACGTGGCTGACCCTCAGCCATGTTCTGACGCTGCCCGGATAGGGGCACCAAGGAGGGGTTCCCCATCGCCGTTGAGCGCGAGCATGCGCCCACCCCCCGCCGTCAGCAAAAAGCCCGGGAGGAAGGTCAGCGCTGGCAGAGTCGCGATGCGCTCATGGGACTGAGCCTGTTGGGGGGCATCGGTGGACTCCTGTGGTCAGGACCGTGGATTGCGGCCCGCTGTCTCCTGTTTATGCAGCGGACCGTGGGCGGGCCATGGCCCTCACTCACCCATCCCACCCCGTGGGCGACCGTGCTGGCGGGGGCCTTGCTGACCTGGGCCGTGGCCGCCTTGCCCGTGGCGATGGGCCTCTTGCTGCTGGGCGTCATCGGTGGGTGGATGCTGCAAGGCTTTCGCCTGGGCGGCCGTTGGAAGCCGCAATGGCAGCACCTCAACCCCCTCGCGGGATTAACGCAGATGATAAGCCGGCAGTCGATCGCGGACCTGGGCCGGCGAACCTTGACGGTCATCACGCTGGCGGCCGCCGCCGCCTTGGCGGCGGCGCTGGAAGGCTGGCGCTGGCTGGCTCTGGCCGGCGTGCCGGCAGCCGCGCTGCCTGCCGTGGCGGCACGTCTGCTGTGGCCCGTCTGGGCCGCCGCGACGGCCGTCTCCCAGTTGTGGGCCGCCGTTGACGTGCTGGTGCAGGCACGGCGCTTTCAACAGAAACTCAAAATGACCACCCAGGAACTGCGCGACGAAATGCGGGAGTCCGACGGCGACCCGCGCTGGCGGGCGCGCCGCCGCGCCGTTGCGGAGCAGGGGCTCAAACGGGCGGCCCGCTCCGTGCGCGACGCGGCGGTGGTGATCACGAATCCGACGCACGCAGCCGTCGCCTTGGCATGGGATCCCGGGCAGGACGCGCCGCCGATCGTCGCCGCCAAGGGCGTCGACGACACCGCCGCCGTTCTGCGCGCACTGGCTGCCGATGCCGGCATCCCCATCATTCAGGACCCCCCGCTGGCCTGGGCGTTGATGACCGTGCCGCTCGGCGAATCCATTCCGCCCGACCACTGGCAGGCCGTGGCCCTGATTCTGGCTGCCATCATGAAGCGTCGGGCTCAGCGCCGGTCCCTGGCGACGCTCTAGTCCGCACGCGGGCAGGCGCCGTACGGATCCGGACCGTGCCCGCGACGGATCCGCGCCAGCGGGGTTGACCGCACGGCCCCAAATCGGATGAGGCTCTCACGATGGGGGCCCGTGAGGCTCAGGCGCTCCCAGGAGGGTGGGCGTCCCCCTGCGTTGGCAGGAGGTGTGTTGGTGTCTCTGATGGCTCCCGCCGCCAATCGCGCCCGCACCCAATGGGCCGGTGCGGCCCTGATTCCGGCCATGGCGGTCATCGCCGTCTTGATGTTGGTCGTGCCCGTGCCGGCGCCGGTTCTGGACTTGTTTCTGCTGGCCAACATCGCCCTGTCTGTCGGCGTTCTGGTGTTGACGCTCTCCGTGTCCCGCCCGTTGGACTTTTCCGCGTTCCCCACGCTGCTCCTGTTCATCACTCTGGTGCGGTTGGCGCTCGAAGTCACGGCCACGCGGCTCATTCTGACGCAGGGCAATGCCGGTGGCGTCATCCAAGCTTTCGGCTCCCTGGTGGTGGGCGGCAACCTGGTCATCGGTCTGGTGATTTTCCTGATCCTGGTGGTCATCCAGTTTCTCGTGATCACCAACGGCACCGAGCGGGTGAGCCAGGTGGCGGCCCGTTTTACCTTGGAGGCCACCCCCGTCCGCCAAATGGCCGTCGATCAGGAATTGATGGCCGGTCGCATTTCCGAAGCGGAAGCGGACCGCCGGCGCAAGGAAGTCGCCGGCCTGGCCGACTTCTACGGAGCGATGGACGGCGCCACCAAGTTTATTCGCGGCGACGCCATCGCGGGGCTGCTCATCGTCGCCATCAATCTCATCGGTGGCCTGGTGGTCGGATTGGTCCAGCAGCATCTGTCCTTCGGAGCCGCCGCGCAGACGTATTCCATCCTGAGCGTCGGCGAGGGACTGACCACCCAGATCCCCGCCCTGCTGATTTCCACCGCCACCGGATTCCTGGTCACCCAAGCCGGCGGTTCCGACGCGGCGCCGGCACCGCGCCTTCTGGCGCAGCTGGTGCAGCAGCCGCGCGTCTTCTACTTGGTGGCCGGCGTGTTGGTCCTGCTGGCCTTTTTAGGCATGGCCCCCATTATTCCGCTGCTGATGGCCGTGGTCAGCGCGGTGGTGGGCTGGCGGCTTCAGCAGCGCCAGCGGACGGAAGCCGAGACGGCGGCGCAGACGGCCGCGGCTCGACAAGCGACCCAGGCCCAGAGCCCGGAGCGACTGCTGAGCCGCCTGCAGGTGGAGCCGCTCACCCTGATTGTCGGGTCCGGACTGGTCAGCGTGACCACCGGGGCGGCGGGCCGCAGTCTGCAGGAGCGCATGCAAACCTTGCGGGAAACGCTGGTCCAGGAGCGGGGCTTTTTGATGCCGCCGCTCCATGTGCACGACGATCCCCAGATGCTGCCCTGGAATTACCGCATTCTCGTGCGCGGGGGCACGGTGGCGACGGGGACGGCGCGCCCCGACCGTCTCTTGGCGGTCGGGGGCGATCTGCGCGATATCGCGGAGGTGGTCCCCACCACCGATCCCGTGTTCGGCACCCCGGCCGCCTGGATTCCCCCGGCCGCCCAACGCCGTGCGGAACTGGCCGGAGCCTTCGTCACCGATGCCCCGACCATCCTCATCACCGCGGTCGCCGATGTGGCGCGGCGGCACGGCTGGGCGCTCCTCACCCGCGAGGCCGTCCGGCAGATGGTGGAGCAGGTGCGCGCGCAGCATGCGACGGTGGTGGCGGAGCTGTTGCCCGACACGCTGGGTTTGGGCGAGATTCGCCAGGTGCTGCAGTCCTTGCTGCGCGAGCAGGTGTCCATTCGGGACCTGCCCACGATTCTTGAAGCCCTGGCCGATCAGGTGCGCATCCGGCGCGACCTGCCCGGTTTGGTGGAAGCGGCCCGACACGCGCTCGGCCGGTCCCTGGTTGAACCCTACGTGCACGAGGGGCGGCTCCAGGCGCTGGTGCTGCATCCCGAAACCGAGCAGGCGCTCTATGGCCTCTTGGCTCACGCCGACCCCCAGGGTCCGCCGCCGGTGCCGCCCGACCAGGCACAGCGTCTCTGGACGGCCGTGCAGCAGGCGCTGGATCGTGTCCGGTCCACCGCTCCCAATCCGGTGGTGCTGTGCGGAACGGGCGTGCGGTTCGCGATGCGCCAGCTGTTGGAGCGGCCGTTTCCCCGGCTGCCCGTCATCGCGTACACGGAATGTCCGCCCGACTTGACGACGGAAGCGGTGGCGGTCATTCAGGCGCCGTTTTCCTAAAGGAGCACAGGGCCCTATGCGTCTCGCCGCTGTATCGTTCGACACGCCGCTGGTCTGGACCGTCCAGGACCAGCGGTGGCCAGCGCGCCGGGTGCCGGGATCGGGCCTTCTCCTGCGGATTTTGTCCCTCGCTCCTCCCGAGCTCTCGGTCGGCCCGGCGGGGGTGGTGCAATGGACTACGCCCGACGATCTTCGCCAGCAGGCGGTGCGCGTGCGACACGTCTGGCCGACCGCTTGGGAAGTGGCTCCCGCCGGCCGGATGATGGCCATCAACAGCCGAGCCGTCCCCCGTCTGCGGCTGACCGTCCCCCTGGCGGTGGGCCTCACCCAGCCGGACTGGCCCACCTACTCGACCGACTTGTCCTTATTCGGCGCCAGCTTCCGCAGTCCGATCCACCTTCGCGTCGGCGATGCCATCCATATGCGGCTGGACCTGGCGACAGGTTCGGTGCGACTGGAAGCCGTTGTCGTCCGGGTGGTCCCGGACGCGGCGGGCTGGCGCGTCGCCGTCCGGTGGCCCGCCGACGATGCCGGCCAGTACGACCTGTTGCGTGCCGCCATGGCTCAGGCGCTAGCTGCGGCCGGCGCCTCACCCCGAGGAGGGTTCGCGTGAACACTCTGATGCTCAGCAGTGCGGGCCTTACCGCCCAAACCAACGTCTTAGCAGCGCTGGACGCCGACTTGGCCAACCAGCAGAGCGCCGGATTTCTGGCATTGATGCCGGCCACCGCGGTCTGGGCGGCCACCCCGCTCGAGCGGGTCGGTGCGGCGGGAGCGGCGCCCATCGCCGCCGCCGTACCCCTCAGCGTGGCGGCGGTGACTCAACGCAATCTCGCGCCGTCGGCGTATGAGACCACCGGCAATCCGTTGGACGCGGCGCTGGCCACCGACGCCTTTTTTGTCGTGCAAACCGCCCAGGGCATCGCCTACACACGGGCCGGCGCCTTTGCGGTCAGCCCGACCGGTCTGTTGGTGACCGGGTCCGGCAACCCCGTTTTGGCCACCAACGGCGCCCCTATCCGGCTGCCCGTCGACGCGGCGGTGGCCATTGACGCCACCGGCGCCGTCAGTGCCAACGGCCAATCGGTGGCGACCCTGCAGCAAGTGCGTCTGACCGGCACCATCACCGCGCTCGGCGGTTCGCTGTATACCGGCACCGCCATCCCGGTCGTGGGCGGCTTGGTCGTTCCGGGTGCGCTCAACACCTCCAATGTCGCCCTGACGCAAACGCTGGCCGCCCTCACCCGCGCCCAGGCCCTGTACGGCGCCAACGCCTCCGCTTGGCACGTGGCCATGCAAATCCGGCAACAGGGCGACCAATTGGCCCAACTGCCGTAAAGACGTCGGCACCCCTGGAGAGGAGACTTGCCGTGAGTGAACTACTGAGCATCCCCGCCACCGGTGTCGTCACCGCGCAGCTCTCGCTGGGCGCCGTGGCGGCCAGCCTGGCCAATCAGGACACCCCGGGATTCGGACAGCCCACCGTCCTGGTGGCGGAGGGCGCCGGCGCTCCGGGGCGTTCGTCCACCGTCACCATCGGCGGCGTGCCGGCACCGGGCCTCCTGGGATTGGACGGCGGGGCCCTCGCCATTTCCAGTCCCATCGCATTCACCGGCACGCCGCACCCCTCATCCGACGCCACGGCGCTGGCGCTTACGGGCCCTGGGTTTTTCGTCGTGCGCACTCCGTCCGGGCAGACCGCCTACACGCGCGCGGGTCTCTTTGCGCCGGACGCCCAAGGTCTGCTGACGCTGCCCGACGGGAGCACCTTGGAGCCGCCCGTCATTCTGCCGCCCAACGGGACCTGGCACATCGGCGCCGATGGGACGGTGACGGTGTTGGGACGGGTGGTGGGCCACATCCCCGTCGCCGCCTTCACCAATCCGGGCGGGCTCCGGAGCGCCGGGGCCTCGCTTTGGACGCCGACGGCCGCCAGTGGACCGGCGGTCTTGGGCATCCCCGGGCAAGCCGGGCTCGGCCAGATTCGGCTCGGATTCGTCAACGGCAGCGGGGTCTCCCTCGCGACCGCCTTCGCCGACCTTATCGCCGCGCAGGCGCAATACCAGGCCAACACCGATGCCTTGCGGGTCGGACAACAGGCGCTGGCCCAGCTCACGAGCCAACCGCTTTAGCGAGAACCGCATCGATCGCCGCCATCGGTACCGGCACGTGCCGGGGGTCTGAAACGGGTGGCGACCGTCCGCGCCACCGGAGAATCATGCGCCGGGAGTGACGCGAACCGTCATCCCCAGCCACTCCGGCCTGAATCTGACAGGAAAGGACGATCCGGTCATGCGCCGTCTGCTGTTGGCGATTGCGGTCGTGGTCCTCTTGGGGGGCGGGGGCTTCCTTTGGTGGCACAGCCACTCCCGGCCCGCCTCGGCGGCCGATCCGCCCTACATTGCCAAGCAAGCGGTGTTGATCACCGAGGGACCGGTCACCAGCAATCTGGCGGGACCGGTGCACTATATTCAACTGACCGTCAGCTTCGGCGTCATGCCCGCCGCGTTGGCCCAAGTGGGCGGAAAACCCCCGGCGCCCGGAGGAAGCGGCACCGGCAATCCCACTCTGGACGCGCATCTGTTGGCGGCCATCACGCTGTTGTGCCGTCAGACTTCCTACGCATCGCTGCAGACCACCGCCGGACTGCGGGCATTCGCCAACCGCCTGCACCGCGCCATCGCGGCGCAGTTTCCGCCCAACAGCGTGGGCCCGGTCCTGCTGACCAATCTCGTGACCCAATGACGTCCGGCGCCTCGCGCGCCCGTCCTTTACCCCCGCTTCCCCGCGGGGTGTTTCACCTGTCCCGGTCTCGGCCGGGCGTCCGGCGCCGGCTTGAACCGCCGCCGGACGTTTTCGCCCGCCCCAAGGAGGGAGCGGGCCATACCACACGCATCAAGGAGGATGCCGATCATGTTCATCAACACCAACGTCCCGGCTCTGCTCGCCGAGAACGCCGTCGCCAACACCACGAGTCAAATGGCCACCACCCAAGAGGAACTGGCCACCGGACTCGCCATCAACTCCCCGGCGGACAACCCCGCGGGGCTCGCCATTTCCGACCTGATGACCGGCGAGTTGGGCGGCCTCACCAGTGCCACCCAGAATGCCAACCAAGCGGTGAACCTGCTGCAAACGGCGGCGGGCGGCATTCAGGGCGACATCGCGACCGTCCAGCAGATCCAGCAACTGGCCGTGGAAGCGTCCAACGGCACCCAGACCGCTCAGGACCAGCAGGACATTCAGGCGCAGATCAACCAGCTGTTGACGCAACTGGACAACTCCAGTTCCGGTGTCAACTACAACGGCCTCACGCTCCTGAACGGCACGTTCGGCGCTTCGGTCAGCGGCTTTGTCGGCTCGAGCGCCGCCGTGGAAAATGTCGTGCTGGGACCCGACAGCGGCAGCGCGCCGGCCGGCACCTATTCCGTGTCCATCGCGTCGGTGGCGGTGGGTCAGGACCACATCGTCATCACCAACTCGGCCGGCACGACGGTGGCCGCGGCCACCGTGGCCGCCACGGGCAGTGTGGCCACGGCCCAGCTGGTGCAGGGCACCGGGGCGGTGACCGACGGCTTCTCCGGGTCCTTCGTGATCACGTTCAACGCCGCCTCCATCGGCGCGGCCACGACGGCGGTGACCGCTGGATTCACGGTGGCGGCCGCCGCCCAGTCGCTGGACTTTCAGGTGGGACCGCAACAGGGCGGCGCCGACCAAGTCCAAGCGTCGCTGGGCGCGTTCACGTCCACCTCGCTCGGTCTCAGCAACCTGAGCGTCGTGGGCCAAGCCAACGCGCAGGACGCCATCACGCTGGCCCAGAACGCGCTGTCCATGCTGACCAACGCCAACGGCGCCATCGGGGCGCAGCAGGACGCGTTGAACGCGACGATCAACAATCTGCAGACGGAGTCGCAGAACCTGCAGGCGGCGCAGTCGACCATTCTGGACGCCAACATGGCGCAAGTGGCCTCCGCGTTCGCCAGCGAGCAGGTGCTGCAGCAGACCGGCCTGCAGCAGCTGGCCGTCGACAATCAACTGCCCTCGGTCATCGTCAAGACACTCGGTCTGTAGTCCCACGGGTCCGGCGGTATCGGGGGCGGTGAATCCGCCCCCGATACTTCGCCGGGACCGATGGCCATCCCCGTGCGACGGGTGGCCACCCGGATCCGGGACGGGCCGGCATGTCCAAGATTTCCCCATTTTTCAGCCCGGCGCAGGGCCCGACCGCACCCGGCTACGGCCGATGCCAAGCCATGCGGCGCCATGGCCCGTGCAGGCGTTCCCGCCATGCCATTTGTGAAGGAGGTCACGTGACGATGTCCACGTCGTTCCTGCCCATCAATTGGACCGCCGTCTACGGCCAGCAGAACACGGCCGCCCAAATGTTGTCCGACATCCCGTTTCAAACCTTCGAGTCTCTCGAAACCGCA
Source organism: Clostridiales bacterium (assembly GCA_027318915.1). The sequence goes on along the minus strand of DAHVOH010000012.1, from coordinate 33,453 downwards.
CCGTTGAGCGAACGGGTGGCCCAGCTGGAACAGCAGGTGCAGCAGTACACGAATCAGGACAGCGCGTGGAGCACCCTGCAGCAGGACGCCACCGGCTTTACGGCCGCCTGGCAGGCGCTGGGCGCCTCGACCGCCTGGACGGCGCTCCAAGCCACCTCCAGCGACACGTCCGTCGTCCAGGCGGCGGCCGACAGCTCGGCGGTCGCCGGTACGTATGCCGTAAGCGTCGGGCAGCTGGCCCTGCAAGAGATCGACGGGGTGGCGCCCTCCACGGCGCTGACCAGCACCAGCGTGCCGCTGGCTTCGCTCAGTTCCACCTGGGCAGCCGCCTCCTTGAGCATCAGCCTCGGGGGCGCCACCTATACGGTGGCGGTGACGGCCAGCACCACGCTGGCCAGTGTCGCGGATGCGTTGAACGCTTTGGGCGCCTCGGTGTCCGCCACCGTCGACAACGCCGGCACCAGCGCCAGTCCCAGCTATTACTTGCAGCTGATTGCCACCACGCCCGACACCCCCATCAGCTACGGCGGCAGCGCCAGCGCGGCCGGTGACTGGACAGACTTGGGCCTGCTCACCAGCACCGGGTCGGTGGCGGTGGTGCAGGCCGCCCAGCCCGCGGAGGTCTCGCTGGGCAGCGCCAGCGTCACGTCCGCCAGCAACACGATCACCAATCTCATTCCCGGTGTGACGCTCACGCTGGACGGAACCGGCTCCTCCACCATCACGGTCAGCCCGAATACCGGTGCCATGGTGCAGCAGATTCAAAATGCCGTGGCGGCTTGGAACCAGTGGGTGCAGGACACCTTTACCCTGGCGTTCGGGACTCTGCCCGGCGGCGGCACGACGGAAACGGCGAATGCGAAACAGGTTCTGCACAGTGCGCTGCCCATGATGGCCATCAATGACGTGGCCACGACGTTCAGCACCCTCACCGCCGGCAGTTCCTCGCTCTCGCTGGGAGACGTGGGCGTCACCTTTGCCACCACGGGCGGCATGCCGACGCTGACTGTCGACACCACGACGCTGCAAAATGCGCTCGCCAACAATCCGTCGGGCGTCTCCTCGCTCTTTGCCGCCCTCGCCCAGCAGGTCACCGCGTGGAGCGGCGGGTTTGGGCAAGGATCCACCAGCACCGCCGGCACCGCGTTGAGTGGCGACCAGCAGGCGGAGCAGCAGCTGCAGTCGCAAATTACCCAGGAAGACGCCGCCATTGCCCAAATGCAAAAAGCGGCCCAATCCCAGTACCAGCAATGGGCGGATCAGCTCAATCAACTCGCCAGCGAGCAAAACATGGTGGGTGCCATGTTGTCCTCCCTGACCAACTCGGGATCGTCATCGTCAGGAGGCTAAAGCGTGTTATCCGAAGCGCAGGCCGCTTATGCCCATGTCGCGACGCTCACCACCGACCCGGATCGAGCGGGCTATCTCCTGTACCAGCGGGCGGTGCGCGACTGTGATGACTGCCGCCGCGCCATCGCGGCGCAGGACCGAGGCGCCCTGGTGCAAGCCGTGCACCATGCCCAACAGATCGTCGCCGCGCTGCATGACAACACCCGTCAAGACCTGCCCGCCGGCCGAGCCTTCCGCACCAGCCATCTGTGGGTGTGGCGGCGCCTGGGTCAGGTCGCCCGGAGCCAGGATCCGGCGGCGCTGGATGAGGCGCAGCGGTTTCTCCAGCAGATGGCGGACCAGTTGCGGGCCCGGCTGGAGGCCGGGGGATCATGAGCAGCGGGATCACACTGTCCCTCATCGCCAAGGATGAAGAGGACTTTTTGCCGCGCTGCCTGGCCTCCGTGCGGGACCTGGTGGATGCCATGATCGTGGTGGACACGGGCTCCACGGATGACACCGTGGCCCGCGCCGAGGCGGCCGGTGCCATAGTGCTCCATGTGCCGTGGCAGAACGATTTCGCGGCAGCCCGCAACGCCGGGTTGGCGGCGGTCCGCACCCCCTGGGTGCTGGTGCTGGATGCCGACGAGGAGCTGCTGGCCGATGATCGGCCAGCCTTGCTGGACGCCGTGCGCCGACCGACGGCGGATGCCTACAATCTCCGCATCGTCTCGCTGGCCGACCGCCCGGAGGACTTGTCGGAAGCCCGCGTCACCCGCCTGTTTCGCGCCCACCCCGCCGTTCGCTGGACCGGCGCGGTGCACGAACAGATCATCCCCAGCGTGATGGCGGCCGGGATGCGTCTCGGTCAGGTCAACGTGCGCCTCCTGCACTATGGGTACCTCGGGGCCGTGGCCGCGGCGCGTCAGAAGGCGGAGCGCAATCTGGCGCTGCTGGAGGCCCAAGTCCGCGCCGAGCCGCACAATCCCTATGCACTCTGGCAGCGGGCCCAGACCTATCTGCAGGTGGGCCGGGCCGACGCCGCCATCGCCGATGCTCGGCGGGCGTCCGCGCTGCTGCCCACCCGCGCGGACCTGCAGCCGCTCATTTGGATCACCTGGGCGCGGGCGCAGTGGATGGCCGGTCACGCCGACGAGGCCAACCGGACGGTGAACCGCGCTCTCGAGCGGTGGCGAGACTCTCCCGACTTTTGGTATCTGCGCGGGCAGCTGGCCATGGCCCGCCAGGAGTGGGCCGCGGCCCAAGGTGCGTTTGAACACGCCCTGGCCCTGGGGGACACCGACCACTACCTGCAGACCGACACGGGCGTGGGGTCTTACAAGGCGCTCTGGCAATTGGTGCGGATTGCGCTGGCCCAGCAGGATGCGCGCCGGGCCACGGCCACGGCGCTGCTTTTGATCCGGCGCCAGCCACATTTTCGACCCGCCTGGCAGACGCTGCTGAGCTTGTTGGCGGGGACGCCGCTCTCCGTGGTGGTGGACTTGATCTGCCAGCAAGTGCCGGCGGCCACCGTCCGGCGGGTGCTGACCCTCTGGCCCGATCCCACGCCGGATGAGGCGGCGGTTGCCGCCTCCGTGGCGGCCATCTTGACTGGCAAGGAGTCTCACTATGCCGTCTCCTCAGCGACAACGGTATGATTTTCGCCAGCCCCAACAAGTTCCGCGCACGCACCGCGATGCGGCCCGCCAAGTGCTGGAGAGTTGGGCGCACTGGAGCGCGACGCTGCTGGCGGCCGATGCCCGGCAGCCGGTCACGCTCACGCTGGACGACCTCGATCAGCACCCCTACAGCGCACTGGCCGATGCCTGGGGGGCGGAACCCATGGTCTGGACCCTCTTGGAGGGGGCCACCCGCGCCGTTTTCGTGGCGCCGCGCTCGGTCGCGCTGCAGTGGTTTGATTGGCACATCGGCGGGCCCGGCGTGGTCATCGACTGGCCCCCGGACCGCGAGCTGACCGAGTACGAGGTGCGCCAATGGCGGCATTTACTGCGGCCCATGCTGGATGGATTTCGCGCCCCCGGGTCGCCGCTGCCCTGTTGGACCTGGCGAGTCGGGCGCGTGGAGTTTCAGGTGACGCTCATCGCCTTTGCCGCCGACGCGGACTGGGTGATGGCCGCGCGCTTTCAGATCACGTCGCAAGGGCACCGGGCGCCCTGCTGGCTGGTGTGGCCGCTTGCCGACTTCGCCCTGGACGCCGGCACGGCATTTCGCCAGCAGGCGCCGGCCACCGCCGGTCAACCCTCGCCCGCGCTGCAGGCCTGGTTGGACCGGGTGCCGGTGCGCGTCACCGCCTCGGTTTCCGGCCCCTCCCTCACGTGGCGCGCGGTGGCTCAATTGCGACCCGATCTCCAACTGGTGCTGCCGGCGCAACCCGACGACCCCGTCACCGTGTCGGTCGCCGGGGTGCCCAAAGCCCACGCGATGCTGGGCACCCATCACGGCCATCGCGCCATCAAGTTGACCACGTCCTGGACCACGCCGGTGGCGCCCCCGGTCGCCGAAGCGGCCGCGCACCGGCCGCATCCTTAGGGTGAGCGTCTCACGGCGAAGGAGCACAGAGAAAGAGAACGGCGAAGGAGATTTGCCATGTCGGACACGCCTGACGCACCCGTCGAAGCCCATCCGGTCGTGCTGACGCCCCTCAATCCGGAGCCCACCGGATTGTCCGACGCCAGCGCGCTCGACGATGTGCCCCTGGACCTGTCGGTTGATCTGGGCTATGCGGATCTGCCCCTCGCCGCGGCCCGGGAGCTTTCCGCCGGCCATGTGGTGCCGCTCGTTCAGGCGACGGGCGATCCCGTCACCATCCGCATCAACGGCACCCCCATCGCCGAGGGTGAGCTCATGGTCGTCGGCGACCGTTATGCGGTGCGCATCACGCGCGTGCTCACGCCCGGCGAGGTGGAGATATGACGGCATTTTGGAGCGCGCTGGCGACCGGTCAAGGAGCGTTGGCCGCGCAGGGCGCCGCGCTGGCCGCCGGCGACCGAGAGGGCCTGTGGGCGACGACCGCGGCTCTGCATGACGCGGTCGCCGCCCTGGCCTCCGCCTGGCCCACGGTGGCCACGGATCGCGAGGCGCAGGCCGCGCTGGCTGCCTTTCATCGGTCGCTGCAACGCCACTACCGGCTTCTGGCGGCGCGCGCCGCCTGGCAGACGGCGCTCGTGTCCCGCATAGCGCCCAACGCGACCGTGTGGTGATCCACAAGGAGGGGAAGTGCCGATGGATACGTTGATTACGCTGGCGCAGAACACGCTCGCGGCGGACGAGATCGCGCTCAGCACCGCCGCCCAGGACACATCCAACGCGGCCGACCCCACCTTTCACGCCGAAACGGCCGTCCTGGCTCCGGCGGTTGTGGGCGTGGACGGTTTGGGCGTCGACGGCTCCCCTCCGCCCAACGGCGTCACCGTGACGACGGTTTCGCGCGCGACCGATGAGCCGGCGACCCAGGGGTTGCTGCAGGCTCTGGGCGACCACGCCGCCGCCACCGGGACCGAAAACGCCCTCGCGCCGTTGATGGCCTTCTTCGCCGCGGGAGCCACGGGGGGCGTGCAAAGCACCCTGCAGTCGCTGGAGGCCGCTTGGGGCGCCTTTCAGGACGCCCCCACCAGCATGGCGGCGGCGCAAGGGGTGATGGGCGCGGCTCAACAAACGGTCACGGCGGTGAATCGTCTGCAAACCACATTGAGTCAGACGGCCCAGGCGCTGGTGGCCCAACTGCAAGGCGAAGGGCAGCAATTCGGGTCGCTGGTGGGGCAGATTGCGGCGGCTCAGGCGGCGCTGCCCGCCTTGCCCGCCGGGTCCGGGGCCCAGGCGACGGCGGAGGACCAAATAGACGCCCTCGTTCAGCAGCTGGCCAAACTGGGGGGCGCCGTCGTCTACCCGTCCGCCTCCGGCGGCCGCATGGTCGCCGCTCCCGACGGCGGACCGCTGTGGGTGGACGGCACCGAAGCGCCGCCCGCGTCGTCCGCCGCCGTGCTCACCGTGGTGCAAAGCGGCACCGGGCCCTGGTATGCCGCCTCGGTCAGCCTGCAGGCAGGCTCCATCGGCTGGACGCCGGTGACCGGCGATCTGGCGGGGACCCTGGCTGCCTTGGACGCCGTCGATCAGTGGGGTGCCCAACTGGCGGCGCTGAGCCGACAGCTGGCCTCCACGGTGCCCGCCAATGCCAGCACGACGCTGTTCGTCGCCACCGCCGACGGCGGGCTTCAGATGACGCCGGGCCTCACGGGACCCGCCCTGTCCAGCGCGGTCGCCCCCAGTGCCGCGACCGCGCTGCAGTCCGGACTGGGCGCGTGGGGCACCTTGAGCGCCGCGGTCGGCGCCGTCGGTCAACAAGCGACCGCGACCGCCGCCGCCACGCAAACCGCTGTCAGCGGATTCCAAACCGCACTCCAGCGGGCGACGGGCGTGGATCCCAATCAAGCCGCGACCGCCGTCATCCAAGACCAGCAGGCCTTCCAGGCCGCGGCGCAGATTCTCGCCGTCCAGCAACAAACGGTGCAGGCATTGCTGCAGGCGGTGTAGCAGGTCAGAAAGGAGCGATCTCATGGGCATGGGACTGCCGGCCATCACGCCGACGCTCGTCCAAACCGGATGGCTGGCCAGCGTGGACCAGATTCAGCAGCAACTGACCATCGCGCAGGGTGAAGCCGCCAGCGGTCTCGCGTTCACGACGCCCGACCAGAATCCGGTGGGAACCGCGGCGGTCGACGCCTTGGATGGCCAACTGACGGCCACCGCCGTCATTCAGCATCATCTGACCACGGCACAGAATACGCTCACCGTGGTCACCGGCGCGCTTTCGCAAATGGTCGACCTGGTGGACCGCGCCAACCAGCTGGCGCTGACGTTCGCCAATCCCGGGACGGCCCCGGGCCAATCCGCCGCCGTGGCCCAGGCCACCGCCCTGCGCAACGCCTTTGTCGGTCTGCTGAATACCGAGAGTGCCGGGCAGTACGTTTTTGCGGCCGCCAATCCGTTGGCGCCGGTGGCCACCACCGCCGCCGTCACCAATCTGCCGGCGGCCGGCGCAGCCCCCTGGGCCTGGGTGCTGCCCACGGGCCCCGGGTCCAGCACGCCCGTGACCCTGAACGGGTTCGAGCCGGGCGTGGCCGTGGGCACCCAGTCCGGGTGGTCGGTTGCGCTCAACGCCTTGAACGCGCTCATCGCCGCCATCCCCACCGGGCAAACCGGCAGTGCGCAGCAAGCCTTGGTTCAGGCGCAGCATACGTTGGCCACCGCCGTCGCCGTGGCCGGCACCTACCAGGATGCCGTCCAGATCGGACAGACCGCCGCCAGCCAACAGCAGACGGCGCTCCAGGCGCAGAGGGCCAGCATCCAGGACGCCAATCTCCCCGCGGTGCTGACCACGCTCAGCACTGAACAGACCGAACTGCAAGCCGCCCTGCAGGCAGGCAATGCCCTCCTGCAGGCGGATCTGTGGACGGTCATCAAGCCGTGAGCGGGGACCGGCGGGTCGACACGCGCTGGCACGGCACGCTGGCCGTCCCGGCCGATCGCCTCTTGCATTGTGCGATTCGGGGATTTCCGACCGACCTTGACTGGATTCTGCTGACGCTGGGCCCGCATCAGCCGTTTCTCGTACTCCAGTCCGCAGATCGGGCGGCGTTGACCTTCATCGTGTGCGACCCGTGGGTTTTTTGGCCCACCTACAGCCTGCCGGACGTGATCGCGGACGTGCCCGGGCGCCCGGGGGACCGCGCCGTCCTGGTTCTCTGCCAGTTTCGCCCGGTGCCGAGCGCCAATCTCCTGGCGCCACTGGTGCTGGATCGGCCGACCCGTCGCGGCCGTCAGGTGATCCTGACCGGCCCTTACGCGGTGCGGACGCCGTTTCCCGTCCCGTCATCCCTAGCCACTGCCGTCAAGGAGGTTACTTGAGATGTTGTGCTTGACCCGCAAAGCCGGGGAAACCATTCGGATCGGCGACACCATCACCATCACGGTGCTGGCCCACCGCGGCGGGGCCGTTCGCCTCGGGATCGACGCCCCGCGCGACGTGCCCGTTCTGCGGGGCGAAATGGCGGATGCCGTGGCCGAGGTGGTGGCGGCCAATGCCGCCTCCCGGGCGGACGCCGCCGCCGTGACCTTCCTGGAGGCGGTTCCGGTCACCGGCGTGCGCGTCCTGGCGCCGCCCGACCTGGCGACGCCGGCCACGCCGGCGGAGGATGACCGGGTCGTGAGCGGTCAATGACGCCGTGGGTGCCCGTCCGCCTCACCGCCTCCTGCGGGCATGCGGAACGCCCGGTCGCGGCCTGGCGCCGCCTCGCCGTCGGCGACCGGGTGGTGCTGGACCAGCGGGCGGACGCGCCGGTGCCGGTGCTGATAAACGGACGGCCCATCGGAACCGCGTACGTCGTCACCCAGGATGGTCATTACGCACTGGAGCTGGTGCACTGGGGGGATTCGGTATGACGCCCGCCTTGCAAGCCCTGCTGCTGGCCTCTTCCGGAGCATCCGCGCCTTCACCCGCCGGCGCGGATTCGCCCGGCGCGGGCTTGGACTCCGGTGGAGCCGAGGCTCTCGGGCATCCCGCCGCCTGGACGCCCGCCACCCGTCTCTGGCGCCGGGCCATTGACGTGGCGTCCGAAGCCACCGGCGTGTCGGCCGACCTGCTGGCCAGCGTCATGACGGAGGAATCGGGCGGCAATCCGACCGCCGTCAGCACCGCCGGCGCGATCGGCCTCATGCAGCTGATGCCTGCCACGGCAACGGCGTTGGGCGTGAACCCCTGGACGCCGGATCAAAACGTCCTGGGCGGCGCGCGCTATCTCGCCTATCAACTGCGGGAGTTTCACGGGTCTCTGGCCGATGCCCTGGCCGCCTACAACGCCGGACCGGGCGCGGTCCGCGCGTACGGGGGCGTACCCCCCTACGCCGAGACCATGGCGTATGTGGCCAATGTGCTGGCCCTCTACCAACAGGCGCAAGCCTCCGGCTGAACCGTGGCGGGGAACGTCTCGCGCGTCCGCCGCGGCCCCATGGATTGCATGGAGTGGGAGTGTTCTGCATGGCCATCACCACGACCCTGGTGCGTCGAGCGACGGCGTCGGACGCGCCCGGCATCTGTTCTCTCCTCGATGCGGTATCCGCCGAGGATCGTTGGCTCATCACGCCGCCGGGTCATCGCACCCCCGCCGCGACCGCGGCGGCCCTGGCGCAAGCACCGGCGTGGGCCGCCACCTGGGTGGCCGTGGACGCGGCGCTCCGGGTGGTGGGCCTCCTCGAGTGCCTCCAGGGCAGCGTGCCGGCGCTCGTTCACACCGCCACGTTCGGCATGGCGGTCCATGCCTCGGCCCGCCGACAGGGAGCGGGACGCGCCCTGGTGGATGCGGCGGAGTTGTGGGCCCGCGGTCGGGGGGTGCGGAAGATGCACATCGTCTGTGCCGGGTCCAATGAGCCCGGACTCGCGTTTTACGCCGCCCTGGGCTATGTCGTGGAAGGCCGGCAGCGCCGGCAGTACCGTTTGGCCGGACAGTGGACCGATGCCGTGTGGCTGGCCCGCTGGCTGGACCCCGAGGAGGAGCATCCATGAAGTTGGACGTCGCGTCGGTGGGCGGCATCGCTTTCGGGGTGCTGGCGCTGGTGGCCGGATTCGTGCTGGAGGGCGGGAAGGCCGGATCGCTGCTGGAGGGCACGGCGGCCATCATTGTCTTCGGCGGCACGTTCGCGGCCACGTTTGTGTCTTTTTCGCTGCAGGCGATGCGGCGGGTGCCCCATCATCTCTCCGTCGCGTTTCACGCCAGCGCCTACGATCCCGTCGCCTTGATCGACGAATTGTGCGAGGCCACCAAGGCCTACCGCGATCCGGCGCAGGGATTTCACGCGCTGGAGGAGCGGGCGCACCGGAGCACCGACCGTTTCCTGGCCCGCGGCTACACCGCCATAGCCGACGGCCAGGCCTCCAAGGAAGAAAGCACCGAATTCCGCGACGGCCTGGAAACGGACCTGTGGGCCGAATATGAAGCGCTGCAGGAAGGCGCCCGCATCTTCGGCACCGCGGGAGGCTATGCCCCGACCATGGGCATTGCCGGCACCGTCATGGGCCTCATCCGGGTCCTCGGGCTCTTGAACGGCGGCGCGGCGGCGCTCGGGGCCGCCATCGGCCTCGCCTTCATCGCCACCCTCTATGGCGTCGGCAGCGCCAACCTGGTCTGGTTGCCGCTCAGCACCAACCTGAAGACCAAAGCCGGTCAGACGTTGATGATGCGACAGATCGCGCTGGATGGCCTCCTCGGGATTGCGGCCAAGACCAACCCGCTGGACCTCAGGCGCCGCCTGTTGGCGCATATCGAAGCCACCGTGCCCGCCGTCGCCTCCGCCTCGGCGCCCACCGGCTCCACGTCGGCGAAACCGGCCGTGATCAAGGGAGGGCGATCCTGATGGCCAATGCACTGCGCCGACCGACTCCCGAATCCGACGAAGAAGGCGCGGAAGGCGGGGGATCGCTCCGGTGGATGCTCACCTACTCCGATATGATCACCCTCTTGTTGGCGCTGTTCATCATCTTGTTCGCCTTAAGCTCGTCCAACCCCAGTAAGCTGAAGCGAGTGGCGGCAGTGTTGGCGGCGACCTATGACGCTCACACGGTGATTGGCACGGCGCCCGGACCCTCGGTGGTCACCGGCGTCTCCGGCGGTCAGGCGCCCGGGTCTCCGATGGGGCTCGGCCAGCTCCGACCGGGGACGACGGCCGCCTCGGCCTCCACGCTGGCGGCCTTGGCCAGCCAGATTGAAGCGGCCATCAACGCGGCCCACTTGGGCGCCGAGGCTACGGTCGAGACCAGTCCGCAAGGCCTTCTCATCACCCTGTCCGCCGACTATCTGTTTCCGCCCGGCCATGCCGCCATCAGTCCGGCCGGCACCGTGCTGATTCGGAAGATCGGCGCGCTGCTCACGACGGTGTCCAATCCCGTCGTCGTGCTGGGCGCCACCGACTCGACGCCGATTCACACCGCCCGCTATCCATCCAATTGGCAGTTGGGGGCCATGCGCGCGGCCAACGTGAGCTTCCTGCTGGCCACGGTTCCCGGCTTTGCGCCCGAGCGCCTCCTGGCCGTCACCACCAGCAAGTACCATCCCGTGGCGACGAACGCCACGGTGGCGGGCCGGGCCGCCAATCGGCGCGTGGTGTTGTGGGTGATTCGCAGCAATACCCTGGTCACCAGTCTGCTCAATAACGGAGGAACGCCATGAGCACGCCCCTGACCGCCGTGATCACGCAAAGTTTGACCCTGGCCCGCCAATCCGTCGCCGTGGATACGCAGGATCTTGCCAATCTGGACACGCCGGGCTACGCCGGCGCTCGCCTCTCCTGGCAGTCGGCGTTGGCTCAAGCCCTGTCCCAAGGCCCGGCCGCCGTCGCCGCCGTCCGGGGCACGTCCGTCATCGAACCGGGCGCGCTCAGTCCCAATGGCAACAGCGTCAGCCTGACGGCCACGATGAGCGATTTGACCCGACAACAGCTGCTCTATGAAGTGGGTGTGCAGGCCTTGCAGGCCGAAGCCAGCACCGACCAGAATGTGGCCAATCTGCAGGGCGCCTAGCCCCAAGCCCCATCGCAGCCTGGCCCGCCCCGCCCGCGACTTGCACCCCAACGGAGGAGGAAGCCCGTGATGCCGCCAACCGCCACACCCCCGGATCTCTTCACCATCGCCGCCAGCGGACTGACCGCGAGCCGCCTCAGGCTGGCGGTCGCGAGCGACAACCTGGCCAACGCCGACAGCACGGCGGGAACCCCGTATCAGGACCTGGTCGTCAATCTCGCCGCCGCCCCCGTCCCGACCTCCGGCCCGGACGCCGGCATCGGCGCCGGGGTGGAGGTGACCGGGATTGTCCCGCTGGCCGCGCCCCCAATCCCAGGCGTGGGGCCGGCGGGATCCTCCGGCGCCGCCGAACCCGATGTGTCCTTGGTCGCCAATCTCACCGACATCATCGATGCCCAAAGCTCCTACAGCGCCAATGCGACGGCGTTCACCGCCGCCAAGACGCTCGACATGAAGGCACTAACGCTGTAATTGCGCACAGAAGGAGGCGTGTCGTGACCCCCATCAGCCTGGCTCCACTCACCCCCGTCACCCTGCCGAGCCCCGTCCCTCCCCACTCTGCCGCTGCGGCGTCCGGATTCGGAGCCGCGGTCGGCGCCGCCCTGCAGCACCTGAACGCCGTCACCGCCACCGCGGCCCAAACCGTAGCCGGCGGCCTGACCGGCCAGACCACCGTCACGCAGGCCATGGTGGCCACCATCCAGGCCCAGACCAGCCTGGACGTGGCCGCCAGCATTCGCAACGCGCTCCTGCAAGGCACCCAAACCTTGCTCAACCTGCAAATTTGACGCGTCTTTCGTCTTCCGCGGCCCAGGATGTGGCCGGTCCCCCAGGCATCCGTCCGCAGGACGCGGCGCGGACGCCGTGAAGGAGGCATTTCCGCGTGGCCACTTTTCCTGCACGGTCCCCCACGCCCGACTGGCGAGCCGCCGTCTCCCGCGTGCAGCAGTGGTGGCGGGCCGCTCCCTCCGCTTGGCGCTGGCGTCAAGCGGGAGCGGCGGGCGTCGGGATCCTGTTGGCGGCGGGCATCGGATGGTGGGCGCTGCGACCCCACTACGCCCCCCTGTACACCGGTCTCAGCCCGGCGGCGGCCGGACAGATGACCACCGTGCTCAGCCAGTTGAAGATTCCCTACCGGCTGGCGGATGGGGGCAGCGCCATTGCCGTCCCGGCGGGCTCCGTTGATCAGGCTCGGGTCGACTTGGCCCAGCACAACCTGCCTGCGTCCGGTACGGCCACCTTGCCGACGTCGCCCCTGCTGTCGCTGGGTCAGACCCCGCAGCAAACGGCGCTGGCGGCCCAGTCCGCCCTGGAGCAAACCCTGGACCAGACCCTGACCGGACTGGCCGGCGTGTCTCAGGCGCACGTCCTCATCACGGAGCCGCCCGCCGCCCTGTTCGGAGAGTCCGGCACCCCGGCCACCGCATCGGTCTTCTTGGATCTGACGCCCGGCACCTCGCTGTCGGCGAGTCAAGTCACCGCCGTCCAGCACTTGGTGGCGGCCGCCGTGAGCGGCCTCACCGCCGATCACGTGACCGTGGTGGACCAAGCCGGAACCTTTCTCTCAGCGCCCACCCCAACCCTGGGCGGATCGGGATCGGCCACCGTGGCCTGGCAAACCACCCTGGCCGTGGACACCAGTTTGGATAGCCGGCTGACGACCATGCTGGATCAGATCTTCGGACCCGGCGCCGCCGTGGTGCGGACCGCCGCCGTCTTGGATCTGCAGAGTCAAACCCAGCACGCGACGGTGGTGGCTCCCAAAGGCACGGTGACCGCCCAGCAGACCAGCACCCAGACCACCACGGCGTCCACCGGCAAGGCGGCCGGCACGGCCACCAACGTGCCCACCTATCCCACCGGCAGCGCCACCAGCGGGCCCTCGTCCAGCTCCTCGGCGATTCAACGCTACGCCACCAGCACCACGGTGACGAATACCGTCACCCCGCCGGGCAGTGTGCAGCGCGTCTCGGTGGCGGTGGCCCTCAATGCCCGTCTCTCGCCGGCCCAGCAGCGCACCATCACGCGATTGGTGCAGGCGGCCATCGGCGCCGCCACCCCGACGGTGGTCACGGTCACCGGCATTCCGTTCAACACGCGGGCCGCGCAGGCGGCTCAAGCGGCGATGGCGGCGGCGGCCGGCCGCCAGCAGCTCATCGGAGGAATCCGAGATGCCGCCCTGGTGATGGCCGGACTCTTGCTGGTGCTGTGGATCCGCCGTCGCCTCCGGGCCCCCGTCTTCCTGCCCGGCAACGACGTCCCGCCGGTGCTGGCGACGCCAAGCGCTGCGGCGGCCCTGACGCCCAACAGCCCGGTGGCCGAATGGTATCAACGCGATCCGGACGCCTTTGCCCGCGCGGTCCGGGCTTTGATTGAAGGAGAGGATCCTCGTGGCGACACCGGCTCCGCCGAGTAAGCCCTTGCTGACACCGACGCAGAAAGCCGCCGTGCTCCTCCTCTCGTTGCCGGAAGAAGCGGCCGCCGACGTCGTGCGCCGCCTGCCGCGCGAAGTGGTGGACCCCCTCATGGCCGCCCTGGCCAACCTGGGCGTGGTGGATCACCTGCAACGCGACGCGGCGTTCCAGGATGTGCACCTCCTCCTCCAGAGCCTGGATGAACTGGTCGAAGGGGGGTGGGAGGCGGCCCAGCGCGTGCTGGAGCAGGCGTTCGGGCCGGCGCGCGCAGCCGACATGCTGCGCCGCCTCACCGCCAGCAATCGCGGGGCGCGCCCGTTTGCCCGCCTGTCTCGACTGGACCCGGACCACCTGGCCGCTGTGGTCAGTCGCGAGCATCCCCAAACGGTGGCGCTGGTCCTGACCCACCTGGAGCCGCGGGCCGCCGCCAATCTCCTGGCCCAGCTGCCCGAAGGACTTGCGGTGGAGGCCACCCACCGGCTGGCGCTCCTGGATCGGATTCCTCCCGCCGCCGTCGCCGACCTGGAATCGACCCTGGAGACCCATTTCTCCGTGGCCAATGCCGCCGAGCCGGCGGGCGGGGTGGATGCCGTGGTGCCCATCTTGAACGCCACCGACACCGCGCGCGAGCGCAGCATCTTGGACGGCCTGGCGGCCCGGGACCTGGAATTGGCCACTCAGATTCGAAACCGCCTGTTCACCTTCGACGATTTGGCCACCTTGGAGCCCCGCATTCTGCAAGACCTGCTCCGCCGTTTCGAATCCCGGACCCTGGCCCTGGCGCTGAAGGGCGCCTCCGACAAACTGCGTCAGACCATCTTCGCCAATCTCTCGGAGAACGCCCGGGCCGTGCTGGAAGACGACATCAGCATCCTGGGCCGTGTGCGCATGCGGGACGTGGAGGAAGCGCAGCACACCATCACCGACCTCCTCCACCAGTTGGAGGAAAGCGGCGAGATTATTCTGCCGCGGGGGGACGATGAGGAGGGGTATGTGGAATGAGCCGGCCGGGTCTTGTCAGCCGCTGGACGGCGGGAGCGCCGCGCATCTTGGGGGCGGCGCCTCTGCCCGCCAGCCCGCCCGTGGATCAGGAGGCGGTGCGCGCGCAGGCGGAAGCCGCCGGCTACGAGGCGGGGTTCCGGGCGGGTCAGGAAGCGGGAGCGGCCGACGCTCGCGCTCGGGCGCAGGATCTGCTGGCGGACCTGCGCCGCGCCGTGGAGGAAGCGCGCACGGTGACGGCGTCGCTCGCGGCGCCGTTGGCCGATCTGCGCGATGTCGCGTGGCGCGCCGCGGTATTGGATGTGACCGAGCAGGTGCTGGGCGCCCTCTTTGAACGCAATCCCGAGCTGTGGCGCGGTTATGTGCTGGACGTCCTGTCCCGGTGCCCTCCGGGTCCGGTCGTCGTCCGCATGGCGGCGGACGCGTTGCACGCCTTGGAAGCGGCCGACGAGATCCTGGCGGAGGCAGGGCGCGCGGTGACCTGGATCGCGGACGCGACCCTGTCCTGGACGGATTTGGAGGTGCGGTGGGAACACGGGGGGGTTTGGGCCGGCCTGCGGGGGCGTCTCTGGGCGCTGCTGGACGACGGCACCCCCCCGCCCCTATGAGCCTGCCGTTGGCCTGGGTCACCGGTGCCGTCGGACTCACCGTCCTGACCGACGGCGTGCCCGGCGCGCTCGGCGACCGCTGCTGGATTGACGGCGCCATCCCCACGCCCGCCGACATCGTGGGTTTCCGCGCCGACGGCGCGGTGCTCATGCCCCTCGCCCCCCTGCAGGGCCTCCGCCCCGGCGCCCGGGTGGTGGGTTGCGGCCGGCCGGGCGGCCTGCCCAGTCCCGGGGCGGCGCGCGGACGCGTGCTGGACGGCATCGGCCGGCCCCGCGACGCCGGGCCGGCCGTGCGGCACGGGGATCTTCCCCGGCAGGCGGAAACACCCCCCTTGGCGCTTCGGCGCGCCTACCCGGGCCCATGGGTCACGGGCATCCGGGTCTTGGACGCCCTGGTCACCCTGGCGCGCGGTCAGCGCGTCGGCATTTTCGCCGGTCCCGGCGTGGGCAAGACCACGCTGCTGCATGATCTGTTGGCGCACGCCACCTACGATCTCGCCGTCGTCGGTCTCATCGGCGAGCGCGGTCGGGAGGCGGCCGCCTTTTGGCGCGGACTGCCCGCGGACACACGCCGCCGGACGGCCACCGTGCTGGCCACCGCCGACGACCCGCCGCTCATGCGGCTCCATGCCATGGACGTGGCGGCGCGGTGGGCCGCCGCCGCCGCCTGGGACGGCGCCAACGTGTTATTGATCGTCGATTCGGTGACGCGCGCGGCGCATGCCGCCCGGGAAGTCGGACTGGCCACCGGGGAGTCGGCGGCCGCCCGGGGCTATCCGCCCTCGCTGTTCGCCCGCCTGCCCCGGTGGTTTGAACAAGCGGGCGCGTTTGCCGCCGGGACCGTGACGGCCCTGTACACCGTGCTGCTGGATGCCGACGACCCCGACGACCCCGTGGGCGACGCGGTGCGCGGGCTGCTCGACGGGCACATTGTCCTGGACCGTCAACGGGCGGAACGACATGCCTTCCCGGCGGTGGATCCCCTGCGCTCGCTGTCGCGTCCGCAGTTGGACCTCTTGAACCCGACTCAACAGGCGCTGGTGCGCACGGCCCGGGAAGCCCTGGGACGGGCCGCGGAACTGCAGGATATGGTGGCCGTCGGGGCCTACCAGCCGGGGCGTGACCCCTCCGTCGACCAAGCGCTCCGACGCGCCGCCGCGGTGCAGGAATGGTCCCGGCAGCCGTCGGGCGAGTCCACGTCGTGGGAGGAAACCTGGCGACAGCTGAGCCAGTTGCTGCAAGAGACCGATGCCCGGTCCCCCGTGCCCGAAAGGAGTTAATCCATGTCGCAATCACGATCCGTGCGTCTATGGCGGCGATGGGCCACCCGACAGGAATCGCAGGCCCGTGAAGCCTGCGCCGCCACCGTGGCGGCCCAGGCCGCTCTGCGCTGCGCGCCGCTGGACCTGGGCATCCAGCCCGCGGGGACGCTGGCCCTCGGCGCGGCGGTGCTGGCCGCGCAGGCTCGAGCCCGGGAAGCGTTGGCCGTCCAGTTGAGCGCCCAACTGAACACTTGGTCCGAAGCACGCATCGTAGCGCGTCAGGCGGAGCGCGCCGCCGCGCGCGAAGCCCTGCGCGCCCACCGGCGTCTCAGCCGCGAGCAGGAACGGGAGGGGCCCCGATGATCCGCGCGGTGGATCCCACCCGGGCCGGCCGCATGGAGCCGCCCAAGCGGGCGTCGCACCTCGGCGACGAGGCGCCGGGTCATCCGGTGGGACGGGTCGAGCGCACTTGGCGGCAGGTGGCAGCCCATGCGGCGGCGATGACCCCTCCTGAAGAACTAGCCGCGCCCCCTCGGTCCCTAAAACCGATGGCGACCGCGCCGACGCCGCCGACCAGCAGGGGGGATGGCACGATGACCATGGTGGCCCGTCCGGCTCCGACCCACCCGGCAGCCCACTTATCCCGAACGGTCTCGCCGCCGCCCGGACCCCAAAAGGCGGGCGCCGCTCCCCGGCCCCGGACCCGGCACATTATCCGGTTTCGATCCCAGCGCGTCCGCGTGCCGCCATCGACGGCTTCCGACAGTGGAACCGCCGCCCGCGGACCGCTCGCCGTCGGGCTGTCCGCGTCCCGGCAGTCCCCGTCGAAGGCGGATACCGGTCCCGGCGTGGTGGCGGCGTCCGGCGCCGCCCGCCCGCGGACGGTGCGATCGGCGCCCCTCCGGACGCTCCCCGGAGCTGAGAGACCCCTTCGGGTATCGAGACAGCTGGCCCGGTCGTCCGAGCCGCCGGCCGCCGCCAACCCCCAGCGCGTCAGGGCATCGCCATCGCCGGTGTTCGCCAACTGGACGGCCCCGGCCAGCTCAGAAATCCGTCCGGTGGCGCCGGGAGGCCTGGTCGTGGAGACTCCGGCGGCGCCGTCTCCTGCGCCGCCCGCGCCCCCGACCTGGAGCATTCATGCCTTGGCGCCCCCCACCGCACGTTCAGCCGCCTTTGACCTTGTCCCGCCCGGATCCGGCCAGGCCGTGCGTGTCACCTGGGAGGCGGCCTCCAGTGGCCACGTGACCCTGACCCTGCCGTCCGGCTTGGCTGACCTTGCGCCCGCGCTCCGAGCGGACGCCTCGCCGCTGCTGGGAGCGTTGGCGGATGCCGGCTGGGCGGCGCGGCACTTGACGGTGAACGCCGCCGAAAGCCGCCCCGCCTCCGGAAACGACGGGACCCCGGGCGGCACTCCGTCCGCCCGTCGCCACTTCACGGCGCCCCGCTCCCCGGGGCGCCGCAGCTCTCGTTGAAAGGAGTCTCGCGATGTCCATCTCCCCGCTCGCGGCGGGGGCCGCCGGAACCTCAACCCCCGCGGCCTCATCCGCCCCCTCGACGCTGACCGGCGGTGTCTCGGAACAGCAGTTCTTTCAACTGCTGAGCGCCGAGCTGGCCAACCAGGATCCCACCCAGCCGGTGGATTCCACCCAGTTCATCACCCAGTTGGCCAGCTTCGCCCAGCTCTCCGCCTTGACCGCCATGCAGAGCGACTTGGCCAGCTTGGCCGGGGCACCCATCCTGAACGGGGCCGCGCTGCTGGGAAAAACCGTCACCACGGCCTCCGGCAGCGGACTGGTGGAAGGCGCCAGCGTCTCGCAGGGGGTCGTCACCCTCCAAGTCCATGGCCTCGGGGGAATTCCCTTAAGCGCCGTCACAGCCGTTTCTTGAGTCTTTCGGTTCGGTGCGCATTTTATCAAGGAGGCGGGTCATGGGTGTATTGAGTGCGGCCGCGTCAGGATTGCTGGCGGCCAATCAGGATCTGGGAACCGTGGCACAGAATCTTGCCAATCTGGATACCGTCGGATACAAGAGCGAACAGGATCTCTTCACCCAAATGTACATGGAGGCACTGTCGGGTGGGTCGGCGCCGACCGCCGTCGTCGGCGGCACCGACCCGCTCCAGGTGCCGACGGGATCCGCCGTCGGACTGGCCCAGATTGCCACCAATTTCACGGAAGGCTCCCTGCAGCAGACGGGCATCGCCTCCAACGCGGCGCTCGCCGGCGCCGGCTGGTTCGTGGTGCAGTCATCCCAGGGCCAGGGTTACACCCGGGCCGGGGACTTCACCACCGACGCCAACGGCAATTTGGTGACGCCGGCGGGCGCCCGCGTGCTGGGTTGGTCGGCCGCCGCCGTGGCCGCCGGCACGCAGAGCGCCACCAACCTGGTGCCGCTCTCGATCCCGGAGAACACCACGCTGGCCCCCACGGCCACCACCGGGGCCACGCTGAGCGGCAACCTTGACGCCAGCTCGGCCACGACCGCCGGGTCGACCACCCAAATCGCCCTGCCCGTGACGCTCTACGACGGCCAGGGCAACACCATCGCCGCGCAGCTGGTGTTTTCCAACCCCACCGTGCTGGCCGCCGGCGGCGTGCAGTGGACGGCCGCCCTGATGCCGGCCGGATCGACCACGCCCTACGACGGCTCCGGCACAACCACGCCGCTGACGGTGACCCTGACGTTCGCACCCGGCGCGGCCCCCACCTGGAGTACGCCCCCGACTTGGACGGTGCCCACGACGGATGGATCGCCCAGCGTGAGTTTCGGCCTCACCAACGGAGATGTGAGCGCCTTGACCTCCTATGCGGCGGCGACGTCGGCCATCGCCGACGCCAACGGATCGGGAGTCGGAACGCTGAGCCAATATGCGGTCGGCACCAACGGCGTCATCACCGGCACCTTCTCCAACGGTCAAACGTCCACCCTGGGTCAGATCGCGGTGGCGACGTTCCCCAATGAAGGGGGGTTGATGAGCGCCGGGCCCAGTCTGTGGACGCCGAGTCCCAACGCCGGTCCCGCCTCCATCGGCATCGCCGGCACGGGCGGACGTGGCAGCCTCGTGGCCGGATCGGTCGAGCAGTCCAATGTCACGCTGGCCAATCAGTTTACGCACATGGTGGCGGCTCAGGAGAACTACGGGGCCAACGCCAAGATGCTGACCGTGGACCAAGCCAACAACCAAGCGCTCATCAACGCGGTCCAATAAGTGGAGGTGTGCGGGTGGGGCTCATTCTGCGCTGGATCGTCGCGTGTTTCCTGGTGTTCGGCGGCCTGGCCGTCGCTTGGCGATCGGTCCGGCACGTCGGCATTCCGGGCGGGGCGTCGCCGCACCTCAAGCGGCTGGCGTCCCTGTCCCTGGGGCCACGGCGCGGTCTGGTGGTGGTGCGGGCGGGCGGCACGACGCTGCTCGTTGGAGTGCACGAACACGGCATGACGCCCTTGGGACCCGTGGACAACTGGCCCGACGACGCGGAACCCGGATCGACGGCCGCGCCCATCGCGTGGGGCGCCGTCTGGGCTCAGGCCCAGGCGGCGCTGCAGGGACGGGGACGGCGGGGCGCGAACCGCGAGGATCCCCATGCGTAAGGCATTGGGGGTGACCGGCGCGGCCATCCTCGTGGTGCTGCTCGGGAGTCCGCTGACGTTTGCGGCCGGCACCGCGACTCCCGTCGCGCCGCCCTCGTCGGTCGGACTCCTGGTGGGGCTCACGGCGCTCGCGCTGCTGCCCGCGATCCTGCTGACGCTGACCGCGTTTCCCCGCATTATCGTGGTGCTGTCCATTCTGCGCACGGCGCTCGGACTGCCCACCACGCCGCCCAACGCGGTGCTGATTGGCATCGCGCTGCTGCTGACCGGCATCGTCATGCAGTCGACCCTGACGACGGTGTGGCACGTGGCGGCGGCGCCCGCATTTGCCGGCCACATCTCCTGGCTGGCGGCGGCGCGGCGGGCGGAGGGACCGTGGCGCGCGTTTCTCCTGGCTCAAACCCGGCCCAGCGACGTCGCGTTCTTCCTGCACCTCACCCACACGCCGCCCCCGGCTCGTCCGGCGGCGGTGCCGTTTCTCCCCCTGGCGGGCGCCTTTCTCATTTCGCAGCTCCGCCTGGCGTTCGAGATCGGCATCTTCCTGTACCTTCCGTTCGTGGTGATCGATCTGGTGGTCTCCACCGTGCTGATGTCCATGGGCATGATCATGGTGCCGCCCACCCTGATTTCCCTGCCCATCAAGCTCCTGCTGTTCGTGCTGGCGGACGGCTGGGTGCTGGTGGTCCAGTCCCTGGTCCAGAGTTTTCACTAAAGTGGGGGATTCCGGCATGATAAGCGTGGTAGTGCCGATGTGGAACCATCCGACGGAAACGGCGGCCATGCTCGCCTCCTGTTTGCCGCCGCCGGCCGAGTGGGTGGAAATCATCCTCGTCGACAACGCCTCCACCGATCCTGACTGTGTCCGATTGGTTTCCGAACCCCCGGTGCCGGCCGGCGTCACCTGCCGCGTGCTGCGCAATCCGGTCAATGTGGGCTATCCCTGCGCCATCAACCAAGGGCTCGCGGCCGCGCGCGGCGACGTGCTCATCATCGCGAACAATGACATCCGGTTTCCGCCGACGGGACTCACGGACCTGGTGGCGGCGCTGCGCACCGGTTGGGATGCCGTGGGGCCCGTGTCCCCGCGCATTTCCGGCCCCCAGCGGGTGGGAGTCGCCTACGAGCCCGACGCCTTTACGGCGGCGGCCGCGTTCTGGCGCGCGCGGACGCCCGCGACGGTGGTGCCGTTGACGCGCCTGGTGGGGTTTTGCGTGGCATTGACCCGTTCCGCGCTGGAGCGGCTGGGCGGCTATGACCCCCGGTTTACCCCCGGCAACTATGAGGATGACGACTGGGCCGTGCGCGCCCGGCTGGCCGGGCTGCGCCTGGGCATGGCTCCGCATGTGCTGGTGGACCACGTGGGCGGCGCCTCTTTTGGCCAGAACCCCGCGTATGCGGACCTCCTCGCCCGCCATCAGACCCTCTTCACCCGCAAGTGGCGGCAAGCGGATGCCGCCACCCAACTGCACATCCCGGTGACGTGGTCGGCGGTGAGCGAGACCGAGGCGGATTCTTCGGGCCGGTACGCGGTGGCCAACCTCACCGCGCCCGACGCGGGCGCATCGGCCATCGCCGCCGCGACGCCCGACGCCGTGACGGTCCTGGTCGACCCCATCGGCATGCCGTGGCCCGCCGATGCCGACCCTCGACTCACGCCTTGGGTCGAGTCCTATCCGTGGCCACGCTTCCGATCCCGACTCCGGGCGCCCGGCGCCACCTGGGTGCACGCGGGCCACCCGTTGGAGCCCGTGCTGGCGCTGGCGGTGGGAGCCTTTGACGCGGCGTCCCGGTGATGCGCGCCGACGCCGCCGCGACAAGCCCGCCTTCGTCCCGGGAAACCTGGGCCGGTGGACCACCCCGCCGAGCCGGACCCGCCGTGACGGCGGCCGCTCGTCGAGGCTCGACTGAAAGGACAAGATCATGTCATTGCCGTCGCACGTCTCCGCCCGCCGCTGGCTGTTTTTGAGTCCCGACGTCACGCAGCCGACCGGGGGCGTGCAGATCCTCTATGAACAGGCGGCCTTCCTGCGCGACGCCGGGGTGGAAGCTTTTGTGGTGCACCAGCAGCCCGGCTTTCGCTGCCGCTGGTTTTCCCATGCCGCGCGGGTCCCGGTCCTCGCGGCCCCCGCGGTGGTGGCGAATCCGGCCCGCGATGTGGTGGTGATTCCGGAGATCTGGGCGGCCGCCGTGGGCGCGGTGGCTCCCGGAACGCCCAAAGTGCTGTTCAACATGAACGCCGCCAACACGTTCTCCGGCTGGACCCCGTTCAGTCCGCCACCCTATCAGCATGCCGACGTGGTCGGCGTCGTGGTGCTGTCCGGACATGACGCCCAGCGCGTGCGCGCGGCGTTTCCCAAGCCGCCCATCCATGTTCTGCGCACGCTGGTCGATACCGAGCGGTTTCAGCCGGGCGCGCGCGGGCCGCTGACCGTGGCGGGCATGCCGCGCAAACACCCGGCCGCCTTTGCCGAAGTGGCCCATGGCCTGGCCCGGGCGGGCTGGGGCCCGGACCGCGTGCGCTGGCATGTTCTGGATTCGGTGAGCCAAGACGTGGTGGCGGCCGCGTTGGCGACCACCGACGTGTTTCTGGCGTTCGGCGGTCCCGAAGGGTTGGGATTGCCGCCGCTGGAGGCGCTGGCGTCCGGGGCTCTCATAGTCGGCGACCCCGGTGGCGGCGGCCGCGCTTTTTTTCGACCGCCCTGGGGATGGCCGGTCTCTGTGCAGCATCCGCACCGCTTCGTCCAAGCGGCATCCCGTTTGTTGCAGGACCTGGCCCGGGACCGCGCGATGTACGACGATGTCCGGCGGGCCGCCCGACTGTGGGTGGTGCGGCACTACGGGCTAGAGGCCGCCCGGCGTTCGAGCGCGCAGGTTTGGACCGCTGTGGCCGAGAGCGCGGCCCTCCGAACCGAAGCCGCACGGCCGACCTGAGGTCGCGCCGACCCGTCATCGACTGAGGTCCAACAACCCTGATCCTCCCCGCTCCCCCGCCGGTGACATCCCCCGTCCCGGTCCTCATGGGCTGAAATCCCCTCGCCCTGCCTGAAGACCACAGACGCACCGGCACCCGCGCGGTCAAACCGCAGCGAGCTTCCCCGCTCTCCCCACCCTCCTCCCTGAACTCCTCTAAGACCACCAAGACATCGGACCGTACAGACCGCTCTCTACAAGTTTGCCGACCGCTTGTGGCCCTTTCGGTTCTCGGGGCGCAGGTCTTCGAGGCGCGTCACGTTGGCGTCCCAGAGCGCCGGCATGTCGACGTCATTCTCCGTATGCGCGCTCAAGATTTGCGCGGTTTGATCGCTGAAGCTCTGGACGACGTGACTCAAGTCGGCAATCTGCCGGTTCATCTCGTCGGCCATGCTCTGGCGGAGCACCGTCAGTTCCCCTTTCAGCACGTCCAGGGTTTTGCGCCGGGACTGAATCTCGGTCTGCATCGCCTCCATGTACTGCTGAACGTGGACCTCCGCCTCCTCCTTGAGTTGGGCCGCGAATCGCTGCGCGCTCAAGATGGCCTCTTGGATCAACTGCGGGTTGGCTTGAGTCGGGTACGTCTCGGCCTGCGCCCGCAGCCGCTCCATCTCCGCCCGCTCGGCGGTCCGGGCGCGGTCGATCTCGGCGCGTTCCGCTTCCATGGCCTGCAAACGCTCCCGAAGCCCCTCCACCGCAGCCTCCCACTCTGAGGCCTCCGCAGGGCGATCCGGGCCCCGGCGCGCTGTCTCCAACTCCTCCTGCAACGCCTCCGCCTGCCGGCGCCACCCGTCCGCCGCCGTGGTCGCGTCCGCCAGCGCGGACTGGAGGTCGTCCCGGTCCGCCTGGGCCCGGTCCCGATCCTCTTTCAGGGCCTGCTCACGCGCCCCCCACTCTTTCGCCGCGGTGCGCAGATAATCCAACTCCTGCTGCAGGCCGTTTCGCTCCGCCTCCAGCCGGCTCACATTCTCGGTCAGGGTATCGGCTAAGGCGCGGGTTTCGGCCAAAGCCCGCGTCGTGCTGGACAGCTCGGAGCGCAGAAACGCCATCAATTCCGCGAACTGCTGCAGGTCGTCCTGCCATTGCCGGAGTACGGCCCGTGTCTCGTCGGGGTCAAAGCCGCCCCGGCGAACGGTTTTCAACGTCGGGATTTCCCGTGGCTGCCCCAGCTTGGCGGTTTGTTCCGCCAGTTTCCGGAGCAGCTGGTTTGATGCCAGGTACCTCGGATCCATGGGTGACTCCTTTCCTGGGACTGCCGCTCCCGCGCCATCACCGAACGTACAGTGGAATCGACATCGGACCGGAAGTGCGTCGGGACCTCATATGAACGGACTAGTTCTCACTCGCTCCCCCTGTCCCTTTATCCCAGCCCCGGAATTTTGCACGCCGGCAGGCGCCGGACGCTCCCCGCCCTGGCCCGGCACGCGCCGACGGTCCGCGCGCTCGAGACTGCGGCTGTCGCCCGCGCCGCGACCACCGGCGGGACGCGGGAACGATTGCCATCGTGGACCGCCCGATGCGGGGAGGGAGCGATCATCGACCGGCCGAGGGGCCATCCGCGCCCAGCCACCGTATCAGGCAGAACTCGACCATGGAACTCGGGGCCGGCCAGGGCCACGGGGTGCGCGGTCAGACGTGCTCCGGCCGGATGGCGGGGTGGCGGCAGCCTCCGGTGAAGGCCTGCACGGACTGAGAGCCGTGTCGGGGGACGACCCGAACGACCCACTTTTTGGTCCCCGAGCAGAGCAGGCGACCTGAACCCGTCGTGCTCCTCGCCGCCCGCGGCCAGAAGCCGCTTTGCGTGCGTTCACAAACACCGCGTCGCCGGCGCGGTCACGAGTGCTGTCCCATGCGGTCAGACTCCGCCCCGGGACGCCGAGTCAGCCGTGCCCGGCCACGGCGTTGTGGGCGATGACGGGGACCGCGGGCCGACAGCCCCGTTGTCCAGGTGTCCGGCACGCGCGGGAAGACCGCTCAGCGCGGTGGTTCGCCGGGCGCCATCGGCTCACCCTCGCGGGCGCCGCCTAAATCGAGCCGCATGATGGGACGCGAGACCGATCGCTGCCCGACGGTTGTGAACCCCGCCCGGCGGAAGGTCGAGGCGACGCCGGTGAAGATGTTGCCCGAGCTGCCGGGCACATCGGGGTCGACGGGATAAGCCTCCAGGACGGCGGCATTCGCCTGCCGGGCCATCGCGATCGCGGCCGACAGCAGTTCGGCGCCGATGCCCCGACGCCGATAACCCCGGCGCACATAAAAGCACGACACGGCCCAGATGGTCCGGCCGTCGACCGGCAGGGACGCGATACGGCGATGGTGCTCCAGCCAAGGTAGGTCGGCTCGCGGCGTCACCTGGCACCATCCCACCGCCCGCGCGCCCTCATAGGCCAGGAGTCCCGGCGGGCCCGCCTCCGTCACCGCCCGAAACGCCGCCCGGTTCTGTTCACGCGGGCGTTTGCCGTACGCGGGGCCAAGGCGCCAATACTGGCACCAACACCCGTTCGAGGCGCCGGCGCGGCCGAATAGATCTTCGAGGTCCGGCCACAACGCCGGCGTGAGCGGCCGAATGCAAAGAGCCACGGGATCATCTCCCCCTCGAGTGTCCAGACGGCGCCCACGTCGGGCATCGGGCCGACGGTTCTTCGCGCGCTGGTGCTCGAGCACCCCGGCGGTCGAAGCCACTTACTGAAGCATCATCCGCCGAAACCGCCAGACCGCGAGCGGCATGAACACCCCAATCAGCACACAGGCAAACCCCACCGACGTCACGACCGGATGGGCCAAGGGCCACGTGGGGCCCGCGCCGGAGCCGGCCGGTAAATTGCCGAACAAAAGGCGCACGGCCTGAACCACCGCGCTCACCGGATTCCAGTTGGCCACCGTGCGCAGCCACACCGGCATGCCGGCCGTGGGCACAAAGGTGTTGGCGACAAACGTGAGCGGAAAGATCACAATGAATCCGAAGCTCTGCGCCGCCTCGACGCTTTTGACAATGAGGCCCAGAAACGTGCCCACCGAGGTCATGGCAAACGCAAACAGCATCAGCAGTCCAACCCCGCCCAGCGTCGACGCCGTCCCCAATTCGGGGCGCCAACCCACAATGAGCCCGCAGCCAATCATGATGACGAGGCCCAGCATGCTTTCCAAAAAGCTCGCCCCGGCGTGGCCGACAAGCACCGCTGCCCGTGACATCGGCAAGGACCGAAATCGGTCAATGACGCCGCGCTGCATATCCTGCACCAACGCCGCCATGATGGGCATCGCCGCAAACATCATGTTCTGCACGTAGATGCCGGGCATGAGAAACGACCGGTAGTTGCCGCCCGGCACCACGATCGCGCTGCCAAACACATAGGCGAACAGCACCACGAACATGATGGGCTGGATGGTCACATCCAGGAGCTTGTCCGGCATGTAGCGGATGTGCATCAGGTGACGGCGCGTCACTGTCCATGAATCGCTGAACATCCATCCCAAGCGAGTCCAGGCCGTTCGGGAGCGGGGGACGGACACCTGCGCCGCCATGGTCAGGACACCTCCTCGGCGCCACGATCCGCCCCGCCGGCCTCCGGGCCGCGCCCGGTCAGGGTCATGAACACCTCGTCCAAAGTGGGCCGCCGAAGACCGATGTCCTCCACCACGACGCCCGCCGCGTCCAGTTCCCGCACGACCGCGGTCAGGTCGCGAACGCCCTCGGTCACCGACACGGTGAGGCGCTTGAGTTCGTGGTCGACCTCCGGCTCTTGGCCCACCGCGCGTGCCATGGCGGCGCGCGCCGCCGGAATCTTGGCCGCGTCCGGAACGGCCACATCGATCCGCTCGCCGCCGATGCTGCGCTTGAGGCTGTCCGGCGATCCGGCCGCCACCACCCGGCCCTGGTCAATCACCGCGATGTGGTCCGCCAGTCGATCCGCCTCCTCCAGGTATTGCGTCGTGAGGAGGAGTGTCACGCCGTCCTTGACCAAGCCTTCAATCACCGCCCACATGTCCATCCGGCTGCGGGGGTCGAGGCCCGTCGTCGGCTCGTCCAAGAGCAGCACCGGCGGCTCTACCACCAGACTCGCCGCCAGGTCGAGGCGCCGCCGCATGCCGCCGGAGTAGGTCTTGACCAGCCGGCCACCCGCTGCTTCCAGTCCGAAGCGGGCCAGCAGCTCGTCCGCACGGGCGCGGGCTCGACGAGGCGCCAGATGATAGAGGCGCCCGACCATGATGAGATTGTCGCGCCCGGTCAGATATTCGTCGACCGAAGCCTGCTGTCCGGCGAGCCCTATGCGCTCGCGCACCTCCTGCGGGCGCCGCACGACGTCAAAGCCGGCCACCTCCGCCCGACCCGCGTCGGGAAGGAGGAGCGTGGTCAGGATGCGGACGACCGTGGTTTTGCCGGCGCCGTTGGGGCCGAGCAGTCCGAGGACCGTGCCGGGGTCGGCCCGGAGGTCCACACCGGCGACCGCGGTCACGGACCCGAACCGTTTCACCAGTCCCTCGACATACACGGCCGGCTTGACTCCAGCCGAGTGAGATTCCATGCCGGACTCCTCTCCCACTGTCCATGCCACTATTCACAATCCGAGGGTCGGCAGGCACCGGGGCCGCCGACCGGGTCCCTACCGGCAGGCACTGGGCGGATATCGGGAGCAACCGCCCCTGCATTATCTCCCATGAGGGGAGAGATCGCCATCGAAGAACCCGGCCTACCCGTTCGTCCCGGATCGGACCGCCGGACCGAGCGGCGAAGCGCTGGCGCGCGCCCGCGGCCCGCCTCCTCTGTCGGCGGGCGAAAAGACGCCCGCGAAAGCCCGGCCCCGGATGGAGCCAAACCGCCGGGGTCATCGCCGCACCTGGCGGGAGGCAAGCGTCCCGGCGGCGCCGCGCGTTCTTGGCGCCCGGATACGTCTGGCTCTCACAATCCGCCGCGATCTGGATCTTACCCGGGTCCGGCCGTTCCGGCATAGTGTTGAGAGCGAGGACCGCCCCGGCCCGACCGCTCCCGGCGCCGCCGAGCGTCTCACGGCCGTCTCAGGCGAGAGCGGCGCGTCAGGGCGCCCCCTCGCGGGACGACGGGCGGCGAGGAACGAACGCCGAGCGGCCTTGGATCGCCTGTCCCCGAGCCCGACTTGCCGCGAGGGTTGTCCCGGGCCAGGCGACGCGGGCTCGCCGCGGTCGGCGGTGGGCAGAAGGCCCCTGGAGGTGGATGGATTGGCGACAGGAATTCCTAAAAGGCTTCGCGTGCGCCGTCACCCGGAACGCGGCCATTATGACCGTCAGACGGTGGACGCCATTCTCGACGCGGGCCTCGTTTGCCATGTGGCGATTGTCCGAGACGGGGAACCGCTGGTTCTTCCCACCCTGTATGTGCGCCACCAGGAGGCGCTCTACCTCCACGGCGCGGTGGCCGCCACGCTACTGCGCGCGCCGGCGGGAGGAACGCCCGTCGCGATCGCGGTGACTCTCTTGGACGGCATCGTCTTCGCCCGCTCCGTATACAACCATTCCCTGAACTACCGATCCGTCGTCATTCTGGGACGGGCCAGCGTCGTCAGCGATCCGGAGGAAAAATTGACGGCGCTGCGGGCCCTGGCCGACCGGGTGCAACCTCAGCGCTGGGGTGACGCCCGCGAGCCCAATCCCAGAGAGCTCCAGGCCACCCGCGTGCTTCGCGTGCCGATCGATGAGGCCTCCGCCAAGATTCGCACCGGCCCCCCCAGCGATGACCCCGAGGACATGTCGCGTCCGGTGTGGGCCGGCGTGCTGCCCATCCGCCTCGTGGCGGGCGCGCCCATTCCGGATCCCGTGCTGAGTCCGGAGATTCCGCTGCCCCCTTACCTGCAGCGCCGCGGTCCCGACGTCTAGAATGGCACCGCGCGAGTGCGAGACCCCATCACGGCGCCGGGCAAGGACAGCCGCACCCCTCGCCGCGGTGCCCGGCCCGCCCTTGGCCCTGGGGAGGCATGGCGCCCAGTCTCTCCCCCGTCAGCCGACGCGCGGCGGAAGCCTCAGACGGACGGCGGAGCGTCCAACACTTTTTTCATCGCGAGATCTGTCACCTCGTATCCGAGCGTCCGATACAGGTTGATGGCCGGGGTATTGGCTCCGAAAACGTGGAGCGCAATGCTCCCGCAGCCCAATGCGCGCGCCTCCGCCTCGACGGCCAACATGGCGTCCCGTCCTAGACCGCGGCGGCGGAACGCCTCGAAGACTTCGAGGGTGTACACAAAGCCCATGTCGGGCCGGGGGCTGCGCTCAGCCAGCCACACCACGCCGACGTAGGCCCCATCCCCGTCCCGAATCTGGTAGAGGTGATGCCCCGGGGTGGCCGGACCCTGCGGCAGCAATTCCGCAAACTGGGTTTTGGCCCGCTGTCGTGGGTCGGCGGCGTACCCCGCTCCGTCAATTTCTTCAGCGTAATGCGACACGGCGCCTTCCAACCAGGCCTGATAGGCGGCTTTTGTCATCGGCTCCAGGGTAACGGCCAACACGACCCCTCCCGCCTCGCACATTCGTGCGCCAGAGCCCACACTCCTCCCGCCTTCCCGGGCGCGAGAAATGGGCGCCCGTCGGCTCACCGGACCGTGGGCTCGCCCGCGGCCGTCGCCTCAAGATCCGGGGTGGCAGCATCTCGGCCGCAGCCACCCCCAGCTGGACTGCGCACCAACGGTTGCGGACAGCGGCGGGCGTCCTCGCACTGCCAAAACCCCGGGGGACTCTTGCCGCTTCGCGGCGGGATGAGTCCCTACAGCACTCGGGAATCGGCGAGTCGCCCCGTCCCTCTCCGCCACGGTCGCCCCGCCGCGATGAGGGCGATCATCCCCAAGCGAACCGCCACTCCGAGAAACAGCGTGTCCCGGAGGCCGATGACTCCGGCGACCGCGCCACCGAGAAGGGTGCCACCCACCATCCCCACTCCGGTGAGAACAAACCAGGCGGCGCTGACACGGCCCAGCAGAGCATTCGGCGTGTGTGTTTGCCGAAGACTCGACAGGCTAATGTCCAGCAAGGTGTCGGAGCCATCTCCCAACAATTGCTGCGCCAGGATGAAGGCCAGGACCAGCGGCAGCGGACCGAAGGCAAGCGGCAGGAACAAGGCTCCGAGCGCGCCGCCCGCGGCGGCGAGCACCAGAATGCGGACCGAACCGGACCTCTGCCCCAATCGGGACGCCAATCCCGCCGTCGCCAAGGACGAAAGCCCGCCGACCGCATACAACCCGCCCTGCAGCACCGGCGCCACCTGGAGGCTTCGACTGATGTAGAGCATGTACACGGCGCCCGTCAGCCCAAAGAACAGACTCTGCACACCGGCCACCGCCGCCATCCGCGACAGCACCGGGCTGCCCCGCAAGGCGCGCAGGCCCGCACCGAGCTCCGCGGCCGGCGAAGGCGGAATCGGGGACCGGACGGGCCGCGGCTCGGCCCGCCGAATAAGCCGGAGGCTCACGGCCGAGGCGACGAAGGACAAGGCATCGATGGACAGGGTGAGGGCGCCCCCCAGCCACTGAAACAGCGCGCCGGCGATTCCAAACCCGGCTGCTTCGGCGACCGCCGCCAGGGCCGCCAGTTTGCTGTTCGCGTCCACGATCTCGTCGGCCTCCACCAACGTGGGCAGATACGCGTCATAAGCGCTGTCGAACCCCATGGACGTCACGGACATCAGCACGGCCACGCCCATGATGTCCCCCATCGTCAGCCGACGGAGCAGGAACAGGACCGGGATCAAACCGACCAGGGTCGCCCTGGCCGTGTCCATGGCCAGCATCACCGGCCGCCGTCTCCATCGATCCACCGCGACCCCGATGCCCAGTCCGATCAGCATGCCGGGGGCAATCTCCGCCACCCTCAGCCATGCCACGTCCATGGGCGAAGCCGAGAAGGTGTAAATCAAAAGGAAGGGCAGGACGATGCGATTAATGAGGGAGCCGAACAGAGACACGCCCTGTCCCAGCCACAGTTTGACGAAATCGGGATTTTTCAGGACCGGCGACGCCATGCGGATTGCTCCTTTGCGGCAGGACGCACGCAGGATTCAATCACGCCATGAGATGGCCGCTGGTTAGACCCGGAACCCACCTCAAAAGCCCGCCCGATTCCGATTCCACATCCGGACCCCGGTCTTGCCCTCCCGATCAACCGAACCGTCGGCAAAACCCCAAAGGGGTGCGCGATGCATCCTGCGTGTCCATCCTATGGATTTAAGCGGCCACGGCGCCTTCAGGCGCCGATGAGCAACCCGTGGACTGGCAAGATGCCGCGCTCCTTCTGACGGTCGAGATGCTGTGCAGTGTAGCGACGGTTCCCCGCGCCGTCAAGAAGGCTCAGGGGACGCGGAACGTGACCGCGCACACCTCAAGCCGTCTTCGGCGTCTTTCCCCTCATCGCGCGCGATGTCAGACCCGCCGCAGCACCCCGCCGTCCAAGGGCAGACATCAGGCATTCGCCGCGCGGCAAACCCGTCCGCGTCCATGGCTGCCTCCGACCGGAAGGGTGCGCCCACCCTGGGCGCACGCCTGGAGCACCCCATCGCGCGGTCCCCTTCTTGAGCGGCCAGGCGCCAAAAGCGGGTCGGGGGGGTGAGGTCCGGAGCGCGACGTTCCAAGACGTCTGTTCTACACCCAGAGCACCGGGTCAGAGCGGTCCCTATCGACGCCCGGGGGAGAGCGCCGCGGACGCATGAGGCCGACGGGCGCGGCGCCGAGGCCGTAGAACCCGGACCTTTTGAGACCGACCTCCAAC
Source organism: Clostridiales bacterium (assembly GCA_027318915.1). Next base: position 1,970 of record DAHVOH010000012.1, on the reverse strand, counting down.
ACCCGATCACCGCCCGCCGGGGTTCCACGGCGGGTGCGTTCATAACCCGACCCCGCGACCCCGGTCGCCCGTACGCAGGGACGACCCCAAGGATCGCGTCGTCGCGAAGCGACGTCCCACCGTGGGAAACTGCTTGACGGCGCACACCGCACAGGGGGCCGGGCGCATCAAACGGCTGGCTTCACACGTCTCTCCGTGCCGTTTCCCTCCTGGGACCGTTAAGGCGCGTCCGGAGGATCCCTCCCAGGGTCTCACGACCCGTCGAGGAAGCCAGGACGGTTCCCGCGGAATCTCAGCCTGGCAGGGCAGGAGACCCAATCCGGAGACCGTCGATCGCCCGTCAGGCGACGCGTCTTGGCCGGCGGCCGGGGTCCGGGCGCGGGCGGGACCCGCATCATCCCGTGCCGCTGGGATCTAAGACGTTATCGCCGGTCGAGCCCCCGCGCACCCCGTGCGCGAGGCGGGCTCCCGCCGCCCTCCTCTTTGGTCGTGTCCGTTGGACGAATGTGGTAGGCTCGCCCCCAAGGAGGCAATCGCGTGGATGTCCGCCGCCATGACCGTTCGGACTTTTTGGATGCTGTACAAGGATTTCTGGTATGCCATGAAGCGATGAACAACCTGGTCCTCGGTCTCGCGCACACGCTGCGCACCAATCCGACCGCCTATGTCGACTCGCCTTACCTCGCGGCCGTCGAAGCGCACGGCCAAGTGATGCTGGTGGCTCTCCGAACGCCGCCTCACCCGCTCGTGCTCTCGTGGTCCGAACCCGGTCCGAATGTGGGCCGGGCCCTCGACGTCTTGGTCGAGGATGTCGCGGCGGCATTCCCCCGATTGCCCGGCGTCTTGGGGCCGAAAGGCGTCGTCGAACCCTTTCTCCGGCGTTGGTCCCATCGGACCGGTCAGCGGGGGCGCCTCGTCGTCGCCGAACGCATCTACGAACTCACCACCGTGAATCCCCCGCCCCTGGTCCCAGGCGCCATGCGCGAAACGGGCCCGACGGATGTGCCGCTTCTCAGGCGGTGGCTGCGCGCCTTCACGCAAGAAGCCCTGCCCGAGACGGCGGACGTTGATCAACACGCGGAGGAGACGCTGCGGCACCGCCTGTCCAGCCCCGGCTCCGCCTTTTACCTCTGGGAGGACGAGACGGCGGTGTGCTTGGCGGGATACAGCGGGCCCACTCCCACCGGCATCCGAATTGGCCCGGTCTACACGCCGCCCGAACAGCGCGGCCGCGGCTACGCCAGCACCCTGGTCGCCCAGCTGAGCCAGCGGCTTTTGGACGGTGGCCGGACACGATGCTTTCTCTTCACGGATTTGTCGAATCCGACGTCGAACAACCTCTACCAGCGGATCGGATATCGCCCGGTGGGAGACGTTGACCAGTTCGTCTTCGACGACGGGGGAAACCCCTAGTCCTGTCGCCCCTCCGCAGCCGGCCGGCCCGGCCGGATGCTTGTGGCCACGGTCCAGACCCCTGTGCGACGCCGCGGCGGCCGGTCCCGGAGCGGAAGAATGGGCACGAAGGCCGGGCGACGAAGCGCCTGCACGTCCGCGCCGCGGGCAGGCGATGGCCCACACCCGATCCCCTTGTCTGGTATCCGGAACGTCCCGTCCGCACGGCTCGGAACGGCTGGCTCATCCCGACCGCATCCTCCCCCCGAAACAGCCCATGCCGCCGGGCGGCTGCCTCATCTTGGTCCCCGCCCGTCCAGTGCCCCCAGACCGGCTCATCTTCTTGATGCGCGCCCGGCCTCCTGCGTAGGGCCCGGTAGAGAACGATTGATGGGGGGCACGGGATGCGCGTCGCCGCCACCGAGTCGTTGGCGAGAGGAGCCTTCCCGGGACGCCAGATCGCTGGGGAGCGAGGGCGCCGGGCGCGGCGAGGATGATTTCGCCTATTTCCGTGACCCGCCGCAATTTCGCAATCTCCTCCTCGTCGAGCAGCCGAACGGCGATTTCGCGATGACGAT
>DAHVOH010000129.1 GCA_027318915.1 Clostridiales bacterium | reverse complement strand
TCTCTCGATCGGTGGAGCGTCGCCACCTGCTTGGCAGACGGCTGTGGATCGCAAGGGATAGGGGTCCAGCATTCACCTGGACGGCCAGACCGTCGCGCGCGTGGGCGGGGTGTGTCTTACAACTCGGTGTGCAAACTTGGAGTCGATGTAGGGTCCCGTGGTGTAATTCCATGTGTCGAGGAAGAGGGACGATACCGTCCACTGGGTATACCCGCAGGCGAGAGTGGTAACTTCATCACAGGAATGAACACCGCGCGTTTGGCCTTACCTGCGGCTTGCTGTGGCATAATGTTAAGGGAGGTGGGCATCGTGGCAGTTTCCCGGATGGGTCCTAAGGGCCAAGTGGTGGTACCGAAACGGTTGCGGGATCGTCTGCACATGGAGCCGGGTGATCGTGTGGTGTTTGATCTCGAGGGGGATCGATTGGTACTCACGCCACTGCCGAGTCACACAGCCTCCGATCTTCTGGGGATCCTACGGACAGCCGAACCTCTCGATGCCCGTGTGGCGCGCCTTCAGTACCACGAGCATGTGGTGAAGAAACTGCAGACGGGCGCGGAGGAGTATGAATAAGTCCCGTAGGCGCGCCTACGTCGATGCGAATGCTATCTTACGATGGCTCCTAGGCGAGCCCGAGCCCCAAGCACTAGCCGCACAGCGCTTGTTTGACCGAGCGGCAGAGGGGCAGGTGACGCTCATGATCCATTCGACGGTGCTGGCGGAGGTCATTTACGTGCTGACGTCGCCCCGGCTCGGTGGTCACGCTCGCGATCGGGTCTCCAATGTGCTGCGCGACCTGCTCGGTTTGGAGGGCGTGGAGATGGTGGATCTGGATGTCACCCTGCGCGCCCTGCGGGCATTCGAGCAAACTCATCTGGATTGGGTAGATTGTCTCCTGCTCGCTTACGGGCCGGACGCTCCTGTCTATACTTTTGATCAGGATATGGTCCGGCTGGGCGGAATAATACCTCCCGGTGCGGTATGAGGGGGGCCTCAGCGTGCTTAATGTACAGTCCACCCTATTTGGCGACATACAACCAGTGATCACGAGAGGGCTCATCATTCGCCAGCCATGGGCTGACATGATTATGTCTGGGCGGAAACTTTGGGAACTTCGTGGATCTCCCACAAGAGTGCGGGGCGGTATAGCGATAATCGCGGGGGGCTCCTGTCAACTAATTGGTGTCTGCGATCTCGCTGATGTAAAAGGCCCCTTAACGGACTGCGAATATAACGAAGCTCAAACAGAACGCGGCATAGCAACATCAATCACATCCCAGACGGTTAGCACATCCGCAGCCTTATCAGCACCCTAATGGAGCGGTGATATGGGTAAAGTTATCCCCAAGCACTCAGCAGGCGTTGTCAATAAACTTGATGACTGATGCCGCGAGATAGGGCATGCCAATCACACCACTTGAAAGGACAGCACCAGAGGGCCAGCCTATACAAACTCTCACCTACAAGGCGGCCTGTGCAAAAGGTAACCTGGTCGCAGGTTTTGACCTGGAGATCTAAGCGTCACTTTTTACAGGAACGCGTATCGGCTGATAAGTTATTAGAGGTAGTGGGCGTAATATGCGGCCTTCACGCACAACTTTTTTCATCAGCAGAGAAGAGCCCGCACGCTGCCCACCACCTGTTCGCTCGGCGGCGGGCCTCGTCCGCTAAGCGCAGAGAACAGCGCCACGGCGGCCCTGGACGCCGACATTGCGTTGAAGTCATTGAATTTACCAGGCCCCTGGTCAAACTGTCGACTCAGAGACCACCGTGGTCAGCGGCACCATCTCGATGATGCAATCCAACGATGCCGATGCTCAGCGTTATCAAGTCAGGTTATTTTGGCAACACGTTACTAAAGTGGCGTTGAGACCCGGGGAAACCAAGATCACTGGGGCGGGGGGTGCCGCCTCGGGCTGGAACGTGACGGTAGTGCAACTCGCCCCGGGGACGGGTGGCTGGACAGAAACCCAGGAAGCCGACATGATCGGGACGCAACTAACCCCCCGTGGGACCAGATTTATCGGTTATTTGGGGTACGCCACGCCGACAATATTGTTGGCGCATGGAACCGGAACCCTGCCCGCCGCTTCGCTTTGGCGAGCCCTGGTGGGGGGAGGCTGTTCGCCAGGACTGCAGGGCCAGAAGGCCCGTCTACGCCCGCCTCCAGGCACCCCGAAGGAGAAGGGGTGGGCAGGAACTCCCGAACTCTGGGGAGAAGTCATCACAAAAGAACAGGGGGGAACGGCCCTCATGCCCACCCGAATGAAAGAGCCCCATGCCGTCGATCCGCGCAAACTCACCTCGGGCCGATGGCAGGTCCGCGTCACCTTTTGGGACCCCACCACCGGTCAACGTCGGGAGACCAGCCAGACGGTCGCTACCGAACGCGAGGCGAAAATATGGAGTCGTAACCAGGAAGTGCAACTCCGGCAGGACCCGAATCGCAAGCCGCCGAGCGAGGAACAATTCGGGCCATACCTTGCACGGTGGATGGATGAGGTGGCCCGCACCCAAGTTCGGGAAACACCTGGAACACCTATCATGACGCCGCTCAGCACGCCATCCGTGACCTCGGCACGAGGCCCTTGCGCCACCTGACCGCGTTGGAGTTCCAAGGGCTCTACACCTGGCGTGTGCTGAGGGCCTTCCGGATTGAGATGCGGAAGACGGCATGGACATCGGTGAGGCGCTTGGAGAAGGACCGCAACCCGGGAGGATTTCTGAGCGCCCTTGCTCCGCGTTGGCGAGCGCCGCTCTTCCGGGGTTCCGATCCCGAGGCGAGCGGTCTGGGGACGCCCGGCCGCCGACTTGGTATTCCCGGACACCGCCCGTCCCGGAGTAGTGCCTGCTCTGTGGTGGTGGTCGGCAGCCGACGGCGGTCGTTTGGGGCGGCCGGAAGGGAGGACGAATGCGGACGGACGCGGTGGTGGTGGGTCTGGGCGTGATGGGGTCGGCGGCCGCCTTCGCGTTGGCCCGGAGGGGTGTGGACGTCCTGGCCATCGAGCGGCAGCCAACGCTGGGCCACGATCGGGGATCGTCCCACGGAGAGTCGCGGATCATTCGCCAGGCGTATTTCGAAGACCCGGCCTACGTGCCGTTGGTACAGCAGGCGTGGCGTCGATGGCGCGAGCTTGAGGAACGCCAAGGCATTTCGCTCCTGCGGCGAACCGGTGGGCTGATGCTGGGCGAACCCGGCTCGCGGGTGGTCCGGGGGGCGCTGCGGAGCGCCAACGAACACGGGCTGCCGCATCAACTCCTCGATGCTGCCGATCTCCGGCGCCGGTTTCCGGCCTTTCGCCTTGAGCCCGACATCGTCGGTGTCTTCGAACCACGCGCCGGATACATCCGGGCCGAAGAGGCCGTCCGGGCGTTGGCGCGCGAGGCCGAGCGCGCGGGGGCCGTCGTATGGAAAGGCCGAACCGTCGAGGCTGTGCGTCTTCGGTCCGACGGTGTCGACGTCGTAAGCGCGGGGGAGACGATTGGGGCGCAGAAGTTAGTGCTGGCCGCAGGCGGCTGGACGTCCCTCCTGTTTCCCGCCCTGCCGGTGCCTTTGAGGGTCGAGCGCCAAGTCATGGTCTGGTTTCGGATGCCGTCGCCCGATCAATGCGACGGCACCGGCGTTCCGGTGTTCATCGCCGATCAGGCGGGGGGCCGCCAGTTTTACGGCGTTCCCACCCTCGACGGAGCCACCGTCAAAGTCGCGCAGCACCATGGCGGGATCGTGACCAGCGCCGACCGGATTGACCGCCGCGTGACGCCGGCGGACACGCAGGAGGTGGAGCGGTTCGTGAAATCCGCGCTGCCCGGGTTGGGCCCGATCGCGCGCACATCGGTCTGTTTCTACACCAACACGCCCGATGCCCATTTCATTCTCGCGGCTTCGCGCGAATTTCCGCATGCCGCGGTGATGGCCGGTTTTTCCGGGCATGGGTTCAAATTTGCGCCGGAGCTTGGGGACGCCGTGGCGCGTTGGCTGCTGGACGAAGAGCCTCTGCCGGCCCTCTTCGGCATCGACCGCCCACGTTCGTGACAACGGTGTCCCGTCACGGCCAAGACAGGACGAACGGGATGACCGATAGGCAGAGGCGGGATCGGCGCCGCGTCGCTGAACCCCCGGCGGCCCATAAGCACGTCTTCTGAACGCCTTGGCCGCTGCGCTGCAACCGGCGGTTCGTGGCCGCGATCAGCCGACTCGGGCGTTTGATCCACTCCGGAGCCATACGGGTCATTCAGGACTTGGCGGGAACGCTCAAGGACCCGGGGGCGCGGCCGGTCGGCTGCCGACCCCGATTCAGGCGGCGTCTCGGGCGAGGGGCGCAACCGAGACGGACAGCGGGGACCGGGCGGTGTGCGCCACGGGGCCCGCCTTCCGTGGCCGTCAGGCGGTCGGCGGCGGGCGGAACGGGCGATAGTCAAAGTCATAGCCGAAGGCCCGCGGGCCGACAACGGCCAGCGCCTCGGGACGTCGCCAGCGGCCATGGCAGGGAATGGCTAGGACCCGCACACGCCATCCGTAGCGCAGCACTTCGGTGGTCAATGGCGCACCCGTATCATAGTCAAGAAGTGTGATGAGGTCCGGGACCATGACAATGGGGTCGTGTGCCGCAAAGAGGATCAGGTTTTCGTTTTGAAAGACCAAACGCGCCGACCGGCCCCGGTCGGCGTCCGTGCCCGCTAAGACGGCCTCGCCCCGTGCGAACCCGCCCGCGGTGTGTCGGGTCAATTCGACAATCTTGCCTTCAAACACGACCGCACCGTGAACGACCCGCAAAAGATCGACAAAGACCGTGCGGCTCTCTCGCAGCACGCGCCCAATCTCCTCCGCCAGGGAGAGGGTGCCCGGAATCCCCGCCTCGGCGAAGCGCCCGACCGTGCTGGGGAATCCCACCGCATCGGCATGCCCGCCTTCGGCTACGGTGACGGCCCGGGCCAGGCGTTCCATCCACCGATCGTCCACCGTTTCCAGCACCGCCGTGTTGCCGCGCTCGTCAGCCACGACCATGGGAGAGGAGGCAATCCCGTCCACAGAGTAGGTGACCATTTGCACTTCGGGGAACGCTCGCCCCATCCCGTCGAGATCGAGCACGGGAAGATCGGTGAGAGCCCCCAACGCCAGTGGGATCATCGAATTGGACCCACCGACTTCCACCGGAGCGATGGCACCGAAGCGACACCCGAGATAGCGTTCGAGAGTTCTGAGCGCGGTCAGCGCTTCTCGCCCGTTGCGAAGCTTTTCGATGCCCACGGTGGGGGCGCCCAGGCCAAACATCGCCACGGCGGGCGTGTCCGCAGGAAGGTCTGCCGGCTCGGCAATCCGAATCCGCCGCGCTGCGGTCCATACGGATTCCACCACCAGTCGGCCCAGATAGGGGTTGCCGCCGCCGCCCGTCCCCAGGACCGCCGCACCCAAGGCGATGTCCTGCAAAGCCTCTCGTTTCAATTCACGCACCGGCTACTCCTCCCCCTCTCCGGACTGCGCCGGCCGCTCCCTCGCTTCGAGCGCCATGCCGCGCAGTGGCCCTGCCGCTTTGATGCGAATGCGCGTGGCCGATCCGGGGAGATACGCCAACGGCATTTCCTCGCGGTCCACAATGCGCGTGCGCGCCGGATCGGATCCGGCGGCGACGGCTTTTCGCACAGCCTCACTCTCCGCCGCGCGCAGGGCATCGTGCCGATCGATGGTGTCGAGACTGTACACCCGGTCCACTTCGCCGCTAGCCTCGCCAATGGCGGCGCCAATGGCGTTGGCGACGTCGCTGTCGGCCGGGCGCAACACGCGGCTGGCGCCGGGGAGGCGATCGGGGACCAAAAACGCCCCACCGCCGACGGCGACGACAGTAACCGCATCCACGCTCGTCTTCATACGATCGACGGCCTCGGCGATGCGCTGGTGCGTGTTGGTCAAGGCTTCGTCCACGACATCGCGGTTGAGGCCAGCCAGCCGTTTGGGGTCCCCGAATCGTGTCAGACCGGCCCGCACGGCGGCGTCACTGAGCGTCAGGCTCTCACCGCCGAAAATCAGCGCCTTGGTCGTCAGGGCGTACCCAACGCTGTCGGGGCCCACCTGCACACGCCCGTCAGCCACACGCACCAAGCTGCCACCGCCAAGACCCACCGAAACGAGGTCCGGCATTCGGAAATTGGTCCGCACCCCGCCAATCTCGACCGCTACGGCCGACTCTCGCGGGTATCCCTGACTCAGCGCGCCCACATCGGTCGTGGTGCCGCCGACATCCACCACCACCGCGTTGGCCGCACCGCTCAGGTATAGGGCTCCCCGCAGGCTGTTGGTGGGCCCGGATGCGATGGTGAAGATGGGATAGCGGCGGGCGTAGTCCCAATCCATGAGCGTGCCGTCGTTTTGCGTCAGATAGCACCGAGCCTTCAGGCCGAGCGCCAAAATGGCCTGCCGAAATCCATCGGTGGCCCGTCGAGCCACGTCGGTCAGCGCCGCGTTCAAAATGGTGGCATTTTCCCGCTCGAGCAGTCCCACCGTGCCAATTTCGGAGGAAAGGGACAGCACGGTGCCGGCTCCGGCCACCGTCCGGATGATGGCGGCGGCCCGCCGCTCATGG
>DAHVOH010000128.1 GCA_027318915.1 Clostridiales bacterium | reverse complement strand
CCAGCCAATCATCAAGATTGACGGCACCACGCCGCTCGCGTGCGCGGCGGCGCCGGACACAGGGAGCGCCTGGAGCAGCTACACGTACCAGCATTGCCTGAGTTACCTCGGCAACGCGGTGGACTGTGGACCGACGCTGACTTACACCCCGACGACGCCGTATCAGGCGCAGGGCGGTCAGTTCCCGGAGCCGGTGTATAACCCGGTGGCCTGTCCCGTGCCGATTGCGGTGGGACCTTAACCGACCTGATGCGGTGTTCACAGAGGCCTGAACTGGGAGGCGGCGGGCCGCCTCCCAAGCGTGCGTTTCGCTAACGTCGGCCCACGGCTCATTCCGCTACCAACCAAAGGAACGGAGATTGTGATGACGACGCAACCAGAACCCATGTGGGACGTTGCCTACACGGCCGCCGTCCACAGGCGTACGATCACCCCAGCGACCGGACGCCGACGGAGGCGGCCACGGGAGCCCTTAAGGTAATGGGCCTATCCGCAGAAGCGGTGATTCGGTGCTTGTGATGCTGGCCTATAACGGCCCCCCCAACAACGTAGCCGTCAGGAGATCGCCGCGGCCACCAAGAATTAGGCACAAGAACTTCGGTTGTTACTACCAGCGGTCTCTTCGGCCACCAGGACACCGAGTACATCGGCGCCGTTCTGGAGGGAGGAGCCGCTTTTAGCAACAGGCTATATGGCTTTGTGTCCGGCTACCGACGGGTTCTTCCCTCTGCGTCCCGCTGATCGCGGGACGCCCTGCCTGCTACCAGACTGACACAGAGGGCTCCAGCCGTTTTGGGGGGGCGCTAGTGCTCTACTCTTCCGTGACCATGGCGTGGCATAACCACCGTACGCGGACACACAATTTTGCGAATACCGGCGCATCGGTCTTGACCTCTTTTTCACGGTGTGCCTAATCTGTAAAGGGAAGCCCCTGCACGAGGGAACTCCCGAGCGAGGCGACGAGTTCAAAGGCTCGTGGCTCTGAATTTGGTAGGACCAGAGAGGGGGAGTCTTGTGATAACCGAGGGACCGCTTGCGCCAGCGTTGGACGGTGAGCTCCTCGAAGCGTTCCGCAAGATCAGCCCATCCACCGTGGGTCACATGACGGATACCGGTTTCTTTAAGGGATTGCACTTGGTGGGCTCTGCCCCGGCGAAACTGGTCGGCCGTGCGTTCACCGTACAAATTCCGCATCTTGATTCGAGCGCGGTCCATATCGCCGTAAGTCTCTTGGCGGCGGGAGACGTTCTTGTCGTCGACATGAACGGGGATCATGAGCGTGCGTCAGTGGGTGGAATGGTGGCTTATGCCGCTGTGCGCCGTGGGGCCGTAGGCATCGTGGTGGACGGGAGCATAACAGACATCACGGAGATTCTCGCCTTGCAAGTCCCTGTTTACGCGCGAGGGGTGTCTCCGCTAACCACGCGAAGTCTCGGCATTGAGGGGGCCGTTCAGGGGGCCGTCCACGTTGGAGGATCTGTAGTCGAGCCCGGGGATCTCATCTTCGGCGACGAGAACGGCGCCATGGTGGTACGGGGCCCCAATCTGCGAGAGCTGGCCCACAATGCATACCTGAAGGAGAGGGGGGAAGAAGAGACGCGTCGCCAATTGGACGCGGGCGCGCTTCTCATGGACTTATCCGGCGCTGCCCGATTCCGGAGCAAAGGAGGCACGGCGTCATGAAGCTCACAGTCGCGTTGGCCCAAGTGACCTCGGGTCCCGACAGTACAGCAAACCTTCAGCTTGCGACCAAGTATGTCGCAGACGCCAGGGTAGCGAGTGCCCAATTGATTGTGTTCCCCGAGGTGTTCATGAATCACTACCCGGCGAACACTCCCCTCGATCAGATGGAATCCCAGACGGTCTCCGGTCCTTTTGTGACGGCTATGCGCGATCTGGCCCAGACGCACCAGATGTGGTGTGTTTTCGGCATGCGCCAAACCGGCACCACCCCCGGCGGCCGCACCTTCAACACGACCGTCGTGCTGACGGATGCTGGCGACATCGCTGGCATCTATCGCAAAACGCATCTGTACGACGCGTTCGGTGCCAAGGAATCCGAACGGGTTGAACCCGGCCGGCAACTCTTTGACCCGATTGCTTCGCCCTGGGGACGCATCGGGCTGTTTGTGTGCTACGAACTGCGGTTTCCAGAAGTCGCACGCGATCAAGTGGCAAAGGGTGCCGAGATTCTTATCGTTCCATCGGGTTGGGTGCGCGGACCACTGAAGGAGGACCACTGGGAACACTTGGTTGTTACGCGGGCCTTGGAAAACACGGTGTTCGTCTTAGCGTGCGACCAAGTCAGCGACTACTACTGCGGCCAAAGCGTGGTCGTCGACCCCATGGGGGTGAAGCTCGCTCAAGCCGGTGAGGAACCATCCCTTGTGGTCACAACGATCGACACGGATCGTATTGGCGCGGTCCGTAAAAAACTACCCTCCCTTGGTCATCGCCGGCCGGAACTCTATGAGACCGCAATGCAGCACGCGTAGACGGTTTGCAAGGTGAGTGTAGGCGAGGAGGAGATCCGTTGAACACCCAGAAACGTCCGGTACGCGGTTTTCGTTGGATGCTGATGTGGTTCATCATCTTTCCCTTGACCTTCGTGATGTCCCTGGACCGGACAAATATCGCCGTGTCCGCACCGGTTATCGAAAAGACGTTTCACTTCAATCTGATCGAGATGGGCCTGATCCTGAGCTCGTTCGCGTGGACCTACGCAATCTTCCAAATTCCCGGAGGGATGCTGACGGAGCGTCTGGGGTCCCGGAAGGTGTTGACGTTCGCCGACCTGTGGTGGTCGGTGTGGACGGCGCTGACGGCTGTCGGCACGAGTGTGGCGACGTTTGTAGGAATCCGTGGGCTGCTGGGGATTGGCCAAGCTACCGACTGGTCGGCCTCCGTGAACTCCATCAAGCGATGGTTCCCCAAGGAGGAACGCGCGCGCGCCAATTCGATCCTGCTCGGCGGGCTGTATTTGGGCCCCATCATCGGGGCCCCGCTCACGATCGCGATCGTCACTGGCCTGGGATGGCAGTGGTCTTTTTACATCTACGCGGTGGCCGGCGTCGTCGTTGGCCTGCTGTGGTGGCGCCACTACCGAGACCGTCCCCAGAACCACCCGGCGGTATCGGCTGAGGAGCTTACGCACATCGAGGCTGGCTACGACATGGAGAATTCTCGCGACGTGGCCCGGTCTCGTGACTGGCGACGCTTCATTTCAAATTACCGGTTCTGGGCATTCGGGTTGCAGTACTTCTTTCTGATCTTCATTCAGAGCTTCTACGTGACCTGGCTTCCCACGTACCTGGTGAAGGCGCGAGGATTTTCGCTGACATCGATGGGCTTTGCGGCGTCGTTGCCATGGGTCGCATTGTTCGTGATGGTATTTGTGACGGGGGCGTGGCAGGACCGAGTTCTGGCCCGAACAGGATCCAAGCTGAAGGCGCGGACGCCGTTCGCGGTGGTGGGTTTCCTGCTGGCCGCCCTGTTTCTCATCGTGGGCAGCCGGATTGTGTCACCCTGGATGATGATCGGTGCACTGATGCTGTCGTTGGGGAGCGTTGGATTGGTGCAGGTGTCGATTTGGCCCACGTGCACGGACTTGGGTCGAAACATGACGGGGTCCGTGACAGGGTGGACCAACTTCTGGGGCAACCTCTCGGGAGCCTTGGGACCCATCATCACGGCCTTTCTGGTCACCTTGACCAGTAGTTGGGCGACCGCTCTGTTGGTGATGGCCTTGGCGGCGATCATCGGTGCGGTGTTGTGGTTCTTGGTTCGCCCCGACAAACCACTGGAGTCTGCGGACGAGGCCGCAGTTGGAGTTGCGGTGGGAGCCTAGAACCTGACCCACGTCTGCCTGCCTCGGGCCGCCTCCGGGCGGCCCGAGGCGTTTGCGGCACCAGACGGCGAACGGATGCCCCGGCGGTCCAAGACCCAAGAGGGGAACCGCCAGGCTGCCCGGTGGCTGGTCCTGTGCGAGTACGCAAGCAGCTTGCCGCGAGAGGCATGGGACGACTCCCAGTGGTTCGCCGGTCACGGCTCATGCCTGAGGAGGGCCGGCGCCCGCGCAAGCGGGTCCCGAGACCAACCGGCGTCAGTCGGCACTGGGGCGGCACCAACAACGGATGTTCGGGTTTGTCCAGCAAATCAGGCACCTGTTGAGACCACGCGCTGGACCAGCGGAAACACGGTCCGTCCGTGCCACCAGGATTGCCAATGCTGTCCCCACGACGCGGACGCGAGCATGGAACCGCCGGCCTCCACTTGGTGGGGGCCTGTTTCACGGCTGATCAGCCGCTCCTCACAGTCGCCAGCGTTTAGTTCCCAAGGCGCCCTGCCGTGGCACGAAGACCCGGCGAGGTTGCTGGGGCCTGCGGGCTCTGGTTGGTTGGTCCACTTTAGGCGGGGGTGTGGTCCCTGGCTGCTGAACCCTCCGCGAGCTATCGTTCCATCCGTCGTGTTATTCCGGCGCTTGAGCACGCGCAACGCGACGATTGGTTTGTTGGCATTGGGAAGCCATTGCCGAACGACCAAGGGTTGCTGATTGGCGCCGAGGTCCGGCCCTGGCCCTCTCCGGCGCATCGTTCTCTCTGGATGGCGGCACGTCGCGGTTTCAGCGAGTTCGACTATCATACCGCTCAACACGACCTTGGCCTTGGCCCTCCGGTAGACAATTGGACCCGCAACAGCATCGTGTTTCTGGCGGGGATGCGCCGGATTCCTTGGGGATGCGATGCGCGTGCGCTGCTTGATCCGGGTGCTTCGTTGATTGGCCAATCGACTTGGCACACCTTGTGGGCCTGGGATGGTCGGCGGGATCGCTTCTACGATCCCCAGGATCCGACCCAGTTGTGCGTTGTCGCCCCGGGATGGCACCAATTGGCCACAGACCTACTCAGTCTACCTCCCGGCCAGAGTCTCGGAACGTGGATCTGGGAGTGGGTGCGAACTCACGAGCGAGCCATCATCAAACATCCGCGCTCCGAAAGTTCCCTCGAAGCCGCCCTTCGGATGCTGACGACATTGCTGGTCGCCATGTGCTACAGCGGCGCGGGCTATCTCGATGAACTCCCGCGGATCGAGGCGGGTCATGCCTAATCCGTACACGCCCACGGCAGAGAACACCCCGAGCCGGTTAAATCGTTGGGTCCGGGCGGGGCTTCCTTGGGGCATCGGGATTGGGACCGCATTCCTGCCGATCAGCACGGTAGAGCATGCTGTGTTGTACGCTGGGGCAAGCCTCGGGATCACGAGTGCGTCCCAGCGTTTGTGGGGCCGGTTCGGCGCACCGCTGGCCACCAACCTCACCGACGAGGTGTATCAAGGTTTGTATATCACGCCCGACGAATCGGGAAACGCCCCCGTGTATTTGGTCAGCAAGCCCCGCCATCGGTGGGACAAGGGAGAACCCCGTCTTCGCGATGTCATGGACCCGGACGTGGTGCTTCCGCTGGGCCGATATGCGACCCGGCAGTTAGCAGAGGCGGCCTGTTATGCCGCCAACAGCCAACCCGCAACGTTCTTAGACACCATAACACGGGCGTCGAACGAAGATTGGGACCGCATTGCTCACGCCACCTTGGCGACTTCGTTCGAGCGAGGGAAGGAACACGATCAGGTACATCGGGAGGTGCCCTTGACTCCGTGGCGTATTAGTACGCTGGGGGCGTACCCGCCGCAACAAAACCTCTATGTTGCCTATCGGCAGATACTGGGTGAGGACGGCAACACCTGGTATGCGTTCTTTCCGCAACCACCAGGTACACGCGACACGCACAGCGAACTTATGCAGGATCTGCGGAGCTGGTGGGCCTCTCTGTCGCCGTTGGATCACTCAGTGCTGAATGCCCCGCTGGACCATGTGCCCATCCTCCCCGAATGGCGTCGCCAGGCCTTCGCGGCCCGGGGGATCGCGACCATGGAAACCAGCATCACGGAGCCGATTTCCGCGACCGAGGGCCGGGATTTCTGGCAACTCGAACGCTCACCCCAGATGCGGTGGCGAGCGGTCCATGTGCAGACTCAGGCGGACGGCCGCATCACCCGTCGCGTGCTCACTTTTCCTGAGGCACCCAATGACGTTTGGGAAACGACGGACCCCCAAATCTTGCGCGACCTGTTGGCAAGTCAGGGGATCGTGGCCGTGGCCGCACAACGCCTGTCCACAGAGACCACGGCAGCGATCGAACCGCCGTTGCTCCAGTTGTTACGGGCCGGGGAGGCTGCTCGCCGTCATCGGGGTCGCCGCCTGTAGCGTGGGTCGCGATTCGCCACCCGGGCAACCCGTTGTCGATGATCCTAGGATTGCGCCACGTCCATGGCGCTTCTTTGCCTGCGCCGAAAGGAGTGTCGCCCGTGCCCCACCCCCTCCGTACCCATTCTGTTCACCTTCGTGTCATGGCGTCCGTGACCGCGAGCCTCTTTTGGGCCGTGCCCGTGGGGGTGCTCGTGACGCTTGTACGCCTCGCGGGGTGGGCAACCGGTCCCCACCTCTTCGCGGCCGGGGCGCTCGGCGCCTGGGGGGCCACCCGGTCCGGCACCGGCGTCACGGCCGCCCGGGTCGTCCAGACGGCGTTGGTCGGGGTGGCCGTCCTCGCCAG
>DAHVOH010000127.1 GCA_027318915.1 Clostridiales bacterium | reverse complement strand
CTACTACCTGGTGGAGGCGGCCAACAGCGTCCGACGACACGACGCGACGTACGCCGCCTTCTATGCGCAGAAGTATGCTGCCAGCCCCCGCCACCCGCATAAGCGGGCGCTGGTGCTTACGGCCCGAACACGGACGCGCTGGGTCTTCGCTCGGCTGCGCGATGACCGGGGGTACGACCCGACGCATCGGTCGGTGCGTCGGGGTCGTCCGCGGGCGTAGCCTCCACGGCGACCCCCAGGATATGCCTGGCCTATCCTGGTGTTCACTTGAACACGGGAGGCCTACCCGGGGTTTCGTTTGCCTCGGTGACATCCTACCACACCCCCTTGACATCTACATCCCACTCTCATTCGTACATCGATGCGGTGCCGCGGGAGCACGGCTTACGCGGTCGAGCCCGACGGCCCATGGCGGTGCTCGCGCTCAGCGAACCGTGAAGCGATCACCACGTGACGGTAATCGCATCCAACCCTCGGAACGCGGTGCCCTCTCGCCACTTGGCCGATGCCTCCACCACCTCTAGGTCGGGGTGGCGACGAAACAGGGCGGACAACGCCGCATGTCCCTCCATCACGGCCAAGGGGGCCCCCAGGCAACTGTGAATACCGCCGCCAAACGACAGGTGAGGGTTGGGTTCTCGGTCAAGCTGCAGCCGATCCGGATCGTGAAACACGGACGGGTCACGGTTGGCCGCTCCCACCCACAACGACACATTCGCCCCTGCTGATACGATACGGTCACCGAGCACCACATCCGTGCTGGCCACCCGACCTACCACCTGAATAGGGGAATCAAAGCGCAACAGCTCTTCCACACCGGTGAGAGTTAAGCCCTCGCGCTGGACGCGGTGTCTAGCCGCCTCATCGTGAACCAGAGCCCAAAGTCCGTTGGTGATGAGGTTCACCGTGGTTTCATGCCCTGCCGCGACCAGGAGGGCCACCAGGCTAACGAGCTCGTCCTCGGTCAGCCGCTCGCCATCTTCCTCCGCCGCCAACAACTCGGTCAGCAAATCGTCCTGGGGTCGGCGCCGACGTTCGCGAATGGCCGCGCGCAAATAGTCCCGAAACTCCGCAGCGGCCGCCGCAGCGGCTTCAAACGTCGCACGGTCTTTTACCACGTCGAGGGCGGCCGTGACAGTATGCGACCAGCGCCGTACGGCCGGACGGTCCTCCAGCGGAAGACCCAGCAGGGCACTAATCACGGAGACCGGGAGCGGGAAGGCCACGTCAGCGACGAGCTCAATCTGGTCGCGGTCGTCTGTCTCAGCCAAAACTTCCTCAGTCAGCGCATCAACCAGCGGCTGAAGCCGCTGGACGGCGCGGGGTGTAAAAGGCCGGCTGACCAACCGCCGAATACGACCATGATCCGGCGGGTCCATCATCAGGATGGACATGGCGCCGGGCGGAAACTCTGGTCGGTTCCCCATGAGCGCACCACGGGTCATGCGCGGATCCTTGAGCAACTGAGATACTTCACGATGACCAAAGACGTGCCACACCGTTGAGGGATCACCGGGTTGGATGGGCAAGCCCAACTGAAGCGGGCCACGGTCGCGATACGCGTGAAAAATGGGATAGGGATTATCGTGAAATGCCGGATCCTGCGGGTTGAAGGGGGCGGGGTTGCTCAACGGGGCTCCTCCTCTCCGTCGACCGATACCAAGGTTTACGTCCGGGATGGTGGTGATAAAGTCAAGTTTCGCCGAGCACCACTGATACCACATCTAGTGAATTCGCGAAAGGACTGGTCGGGAAATGAGCGGGGGCGTCACGCCCCGGCCGCAGCCGGCACGGATCGAGCGGGTGCCGTAAGGGCGGCCGTGGACCCTGACTAAAGGAGCGCTGCGGCGGCGCCCAGCTGTGGCTGGGTGCCATCAGTTCCGCGGCCCGTAGGGGCCAACCTCGCCGCCCGGTTCCGCCATTGAAACGCTCCAAAACTCGTCCGCTTTGGTCGGTGATCGCACCGTGCCCTCCCATAGGCATGTGGCGGTGCGGATGCCGGGGACTGCTCCCCGCCGATTATGCCTGGGACTTAACGAAGCCACTGCTCTCCGCGCGAAGCTCATAGCGTCACCGTCAGCGCATCCAGGCCGCGGAAGAGCACGCCGCTCCGCCGCTGGGCCGACGACTCCACCACCTCGAGATCGGGGTGGTGGCGAAGTAATCCGCCCAGCGCCGCCCGACCCTCCATCACGGCCAGCGGCGCCCCAAGCAACTGTGAATGCCACCGCCAAAGGCCAGGTGCCGGTTTGGCTCGCGGTCCAGATTCATCCGATCCGGAGCGCCGAACGTGGCCGGGTCGCGGTTGGCGGCGCCCAGCCACACATCGACGCTGGCGCCAGCGGGCAACGTGCAGCCCCCGACCACCACGTCAGCAGTAGCAACCCGCGATGTCGCCTGCACAGGCGAATCAAACCGCAGGAGCTCTTCCACGCCGGTGATGGTTAGGCCCTCGCGGCGGACGTGCTCCCGCCTTGCGGAGTCGCGCACCAGCGCCCAAAGGCCATTGGTAATGAGGTTCACGGTAGTTTCATGGCCCGCTACCACCAAGAGACCGACAAGCGCCGTCAGCTCCTCTTCGCTCAATCGATCGCCGGACGCCTCTGCCGCCAGCAGGTTGCTCAGGAGATCAGGTTGCGGGTGCTGCCGCCGCTCGCGGATGACTTGGCGCAGATAGTCGAACAGCGCCTGATGGGCAGCAGCAGCCTCGCGGAAGACCTTGCGGTCGTCCACGACGTCCATGGCGGCGGTGAGGGCGTGCGACCAGCGGCGCAAGGACACGCGATCCTCAAGCGGGATGCCGAGCACCGCGCTGATCACCGTGACCGGCAGTGGGTAGGCCAAGTCAGCAACCAGGTCAATCGTGGGGCTCCCGTCCGTCTCAGCCAACACCTCTTCGGTTAGTTCATCAATCATCGGCAGGAAGCGTTCCAGCGGGGAGTGTAGCATGGGTTGTGTAAACCCCCGGGTCCCATATCCTGGAGTTTGCCGTAAGGAGGCTTCCCATGAGCCTGTTGACGCACGAGCAACTGCGCGACTTCATCGCGACCCACGACTTCCGGTCCCCCGAAGACGTCCAGCGAGCCTTGAAAGGGCTCTTTGCGGAGACGCTGCAGGCGATGTTGGACAGCGAGCGAAAGACCGTTGGGCTATCCCAAGCATCAGGCCGGCCCCAAGCGACCCCGAACCGGCGCAACGGCCGGTATCCCAACACGTCTTCCGCACGACCACGGGGCGCGCCGCGTGAATTTCATAGGGGCGCGGCGCGGGCCGGCACGGCCGTAAAAATGGTCTCGGGGAGGTCCAGCGCCGCCAGGATGACGCGCAAGGCCGGCCGGTCGTGGCTGGGGAAGGCCGCGGCGCGATGGTCGCGGTCTTGCCAGAAGACCTGGATCCCCCGACAGTGCTTGAGGATCTCGTAGCCGGTGGGGCGCGCGAGGCGCCCCCGCTTCGCGGTGGGGAGCGGCGCCGGATGGGCCCGCCCCCGCCGCGCCACCACGCTGAACAGCAACAGCGCGAGCAACATGACGTATCCCAACGCCTGAATGCGTTCGGGCTTCTTCAGAAAGATCGCGTCGACGAACATGGGGTCCTTCAGGAAGTGAAAGCGTTGTTCCACGCTGGTTTGGCCCTTGTACTCCCGCAAGAGTGCCGCCGCGTCCGCGCGCGCGCCCGGCAAGGAGGTGATGAGCACAAAGCAGCTCCGCCGCTGGAGTTCGGCCCGCACGGCGGTCTCGTCCCGGGGGCCCCCGGCCACGGTGACGTGATAGGTGGTCACCACGGCGGGCGGGGTGTCCGCGCGGGGGCGGCCCCGCCGCGGGCGCGGCGCGGGGCGGGTGACGGTCCCCCCCGTCGTGGTACCCGGCCACCAGCGGGGGGCGGTGGCGCGAAAGGCCGTCGCCGCGGCCGCGGCATCGGCCGCGCACGGGAAGCCTTCGTGCGCCAGGGGGGCCGCCGCCCGGTCCGCCGCCATGCGGATCCGCGCCAGCTCCCGGTCGCAGGCCTTCGCCGTTCGCTGGTCCAGGTGGGACGAGCGGTACACCACGACGCGGTACGGCCGGTCGCGGATCGTGGCCGTGGGCTCGGCGGCCCAATACGTGGCGGCGTGGGGACGCGCCGCCACGGGCCCGAGGGCGGTCCAGGTTGCCGCGGCCCACGCCGCGGCTTTCGCCGTGCCGGCCGCCCCAAAGGTGTCCGGCAGCCGGGAGAGCCAGGTCATCCCGGCGGCGTCCAACGCATCCAGGTTGGGGCCCGTGACCAGCGCGGAATCCGCGATGTAGACCCGGGCCTGCAAGGCCTCCGGGCTAAATGCCGCGACCAGATGCGCGATCTGTTCCGCGTTCAACCGTTTGTCGGACCGGTTCCCGTCCTCCACGCGGCCCATGAGCGGCACCCCGTCGCGGTTCACGAAGCACGTGAAGAGAATCTGCTTCCAGTCGGGGCGGTGGTCCTGGGAATGGCCATGCCGCGGCGTCACCCCGGGGACACCGTCGGCCGTGGGATACCGGCCATACAGCGCCCGCGACGTCGAATCCCAATGCATCCCGCCGCGGTCGAGGGCTTCGACCGCGTACGCCCGCGCCGCGACCGCGCTGAACGCGGCGGCGGGGCCCGCCTGCGCCAATTGGTCCAACGCCCGCCCCAGGGCGTCATCGCCCAAGTCGTCGACCGTGATCCCCGCCCCCAACAGCAGCGCGGGGTCGGTCAGCCGGAAGGCATCGTCCACCTGGTACCACGGCTCCCGCTCGGTGAGCAAATTCAGGACGAGAGCCAGGATCCGCTCGCCCGGCGAGAGCCGGCACCGGGTCGCATCCCAG
The DNA here is from genome assembly GCA_027318915.1 of Clostridiales bacterium. Next base: position 1,795 of record DAHVOH010000127.1, on the reverse strand, counting down.
GTGACCATCTGGTCGATGGGGGCGACCAGCCCGATCCGCCGCGCCACGGCGGCGAGCAGGGGGCCGGCGCCGACGACGGCGGCGAGTTGGGGTGGAGTGTTCATGAGGGCTCACTTCGCGTTCGAGCCCCCGATTCCTTTGCGAACGTATTCCGACTATGGCGCCAGCCAAATTACTCGTGTTTCCACATTCTGTGTGCGGAAGACCTGTACTATCGTGCGGCACGCCGCCCAACCCCCCGTGGGCATTGCCCCGACGGTTCTTTGTCGGTCCCTGGCGCCTCGGGCAGCCAGCCTCCATCGCTCTCTCGTGACGCTGCGGGAGGTGTTGCGGGTGCGCATTGGTCTGTCAAGTCGATAAGCCCGAGGGGGTGTCAGGCGCGGCGTGCAGGTGGCTTGGGCGGGCGCGTGGTTTTGCACGGCGTATCGGTGGAGTTCGCTGCGGGGGAACGGATTGGACTGGCAGGGCCAACGGCCGCGGAACCTCCCATGCTGCGGCTGTTGGCCGGCACCTGGATCCCCGATGCCGGCCCGTGAGCGGGGCGCCTCGGCCAACCATGGGGGCATCTCGCGCTGGGCAGTGCCCCGCTCGGGTGCTGAGGCGGTGCGAACCGCTCTCGGGACTCTTTGGCATCCGCCACCCACTGTCCTGTTGCTGGACGAGCCCACCAACTACCGCGACCCCGACGCCGACGCTGGCTCAACGCAACGCGGTCGCGCTTTCACGGGACGATGATCCCCCTATCGCACGACCGCTGGCGATAGCAATCCTCGAGGACGGCGGCGGCAGCGGCACGTCTTATGCCGGCCGCGTCCCGCCTATAAGCCAACACCATCCTGCGCGCTGGCGCACGAGCCGTACGAAAGCGCGCGCCGCGCCCTGGGAGCCGCCAGGGTCAGCGCCAGCGCGTCCCGTGGTTCCGTGTGATCGCCGCTCAGCTGCCGACTTGTCCACGCCGAGGTCGAACGCGGCGCGTCCCCACGGTGAGCCATCTTCATGCCAGACGCCTCTGCCGCGACCTAGGGTGGCGGCCAGACGGCTTCCCACTACTCCCTTCGCCTCGTGACGGGAGTCCCCGCTCACGGCGCCGCATTGCCCAGCGTGCTGCCCAGGTATGCCGCCGCAGTGCCCAACACCGCTGACCACAGCGCCACGCCGGTCAAGAGGACCACCGGGTGCACGGCGGTCCAGACGAGCAGGGCGGCCAGCGGCGGCACCACCCAGGGTCTTGGTGCGGCCAAGCCGAGGAGCAGGACCCCCGGGACGGCGGCCAGCCACCACCAGCTCCAAACGGAACGGCCGGCGCGCACCGGCAGTTTCAGGGCCGGCCGCGGCGGCACGGTCATGGTGCTGGTGGCCAGCAAATGATCCAGGGGGTCCGGCCTCACGCTGGGCCGGTCGTCCTCACGTTCCTTCACGGGTCGCCACCACCTTTCCCGACTGCGGCGGCACACCGTCCGCCTCGGCCAGCTTCGTCCGCACGCGGACGCGCGCGCGATGCACCCAGTTCCGGAGTGTGCTGGGGCGGCAGTCCATCACCCGGGCTGCCTCCTCGTAGCTTAACCCCAATACCGTTTACTTAGTAATGATGACGGGGTCGTGCCAGGCCGGGAGCCGAGGCCGTCCGCGTTTGCGGGGCCAATTGGACATCTTCCGTTTGACCGCCCGGGGGTTGACGCGACGACGGCGCGGCGGGAGCCGCACCGCCGCGATCTCGACCAACACCGCGGCCCGGCGGCGTGCCCAGGCGTTAGGGGGAAAAAGCCGGGGGCCGGGTGAGTGTGCGGCGGACCAC
>DAHVOH010000126.1 GCA_027318915.1 Clostridiales bacterium | reverse complement strand
GGGCCACCCCCCGCACCGATTGCGCAAACTGAGCCAGATTCGGCGTCACTTCCAGGTCGTAGACCCAGTCCCGGCCCATGACCTCGACCCACCGGTCCCCGGGCTTCCCGTCTCCCCTCCAGATCCAGAGGTCCTCGGCACCGGGCCGGAAGCCCAGCTCTTCCGCCGAACACAGCATGCCCTCCGACGCCGTTCCCCGCAGCACTTCGCGCTCCAGGCGCTGACCCGTGGGCAGCACGGTGCCGGGCGGCGCCCACCACACCAGGTCGCCCGGAAAGCCGTTGGCGGCGCCGGTCACCACGACGGCCGACCGGCTTCCGGCCTCCACCTCGACCCGCGCCAGATGGTCGCTGGATGCGATGGGCTCGCGGCTCACAATCCGTCCCAGCACCACCGGCTCCAGCCCCGGGGCGTAGGCCTCGGACACGGCCACCTCGTATCCCAGCGCCGGCCACAGTCCGATCAGCTCTTCGGTCGGCGGCAGGTCGCGCACCCATTCCTTGAGCCAGCTGCGCACAATTCGCATGACGTCGCTCCTTCAGGCACATGTCCGTCCGTTCATCCCCGCGGCGAGGTTCCACCGCGCCGCCCGGCCCGTTTGCCGCTAAAACCGGGATAAATAGCGCAGGTCGTTTTGATACAAGAGCCGGATGTCGTCGATGCCGTAGCGCAGCATGGCGACCCGTTCGACGCCCCAGCCAAACGCGAACCCGCTCACCCGCTCGGGGTCAAATCCCCCCGCCGCCAGCACCTTGGGATGGACCATGCCGGCTCCCAGCACTTCAATCCATCCGGTGTACTTGCACAGGCGGCAGCCCGCACCGGCGCAGAGCACGCAGGTCATGTCGACCTCCGCCGACGGCTCGGTGAACGGGAAAAAGCTTGGCCGGAGCCGGGTCTTGGCGCCGCCGCCGAACAATTCGCGCAGGAGCGCCGACACGACGCCCTTCATGTCCCCCAGGCTGACGCCTACGTCCACCAACAGCCCTTCCATCTGCACAAACTGGGGCAGGTGCGTCGCGTCGTCATCCCGGCGGAAGGTGGCGCCGGTGGTGGCGATGCGCACCGGCGGCTGACCCCGGGCGGCCAGCATGGATCGAATCTGCACCGGCGAGGTGTGGGTGCGCAGCACATAGGGGGCGGACAGATAAAACGTATCGTGCATCTCCCGCGCCGGGTGATCGGCCGGCATGTTCAGGGCTTCAAAGTTGTACCATTCGCTCTCCACTTCGGGGCCCTCCACGACGGCGAAGCCCATCCGCACCATTATCTGCTCCAGGTGTCGCCGCACTTGGGTCACGGGATGGAGCCGGCCCCACTCCGGCTCCCGACCCGGCAGCGACAGGTCGAGACGTTCACCCGCCAGGCGCTCGGCCAGCCGCGCCGCATTCAACGCCCGCGTGCGCTCGTCGATCCGCGCCTCCAAGGCCTTTCGCAGCTGGTTCAGTCGTTGCCCCTCCATCCGCCGCCGTGAAGGCTCCAGGGCGCCGAGACCGCGCAGGGCCTCGGTCAGGCGGCCCCGCTTGCCGAGCCACGCCACCCGCACCTGCTCCAGTTCCTCCAGGCTCTCCGCCCGGTCCACTTCCGCCAGCACACGCTCGTCGTCCAGAGCTTCCGGAGTCTCCGCCACGTCGGCCTCCCTCTGTGCCTCGACCGCACAAAAATCGTCGCCCCCAAGGGCGACGCGCGCGGTACCAGCCTGGTTTGTCCTCTCGGCACGCTATCGGATGCCATCCGTCTCCCCTACTGCGGGTTCAGGGAGCCCCTTGCAAGGGAACTTCGGGATGCGGTCACCCGGCCCCTTTCAGTCGCGGAGGCCGTCCCTGCCGGCGCCCTGCCATCCGTACTTTCCTTGCGCATTGGGTTCACACACTATGGTTGTGCCTGACTCTACCATCCGGCCGTCACCGATGCAAGCGCCAGCGGGCATGCGCTTCGGCCATCAGGATGCCCGCCGCCACGGCCACGTTGAGCGACTCGACCCCGGGCTGCATGGGAATGGCCAACCCCACCTGCGCCCGCTCGCGCACATCCACGCTCACCCCCGCGCCCTCGTTGCCGATGGCGAGCGCCATGCCGCGCGGCCAGGACCACTCACGGTAGGGCACCCCCTCGGCGGGATCGGTCACCACCAGCGTGAGCGCCGGGTCCCACTCCCAACCGGGGGCCAAATGGTACACGGGAAGATGGAAAAATGCGCCGGCCGATGCCCTCAGGACCTTCGGGTTCATCGGGTCCACCGTCCCCGCCGCCAGCGCCAACTCGAATCCGAACGCGGCCGCCGCGCGCATCAGCGCGCCCAAGTTGCCCGGGTCCTGGACGCCGTCGCACAGCAGGACGGGGCCGGTCTCCAACCGCGGACGCGTGGCCACGCCCATCTCGGCTATGGCCACCACCCCCTGGTGATTGTCCACCATGGTGACATGGTCGAGGACGCGGTCGGTGACATACACTGTCCGCGTGGACCCTCCGGTCATGCGCCGGTACAGCTCCTGACCGTCGGGACGGTACATCAGGCGATTGCTGTACAACACCGCCCGGAGCCGGGCCTTGGCGGACAGCGCCTCCCAGATCAGGTGCGGCCCCTCCAGCACGGTCTGGCCCGCCCGCTCCCGCGCCTGGGCGCTCCGAATCAAGTGGGCGGCGTTCCGCACCACCTTGTTGTGGACATCGTCCAGCGCTCGGACAACCACTTACAGCTGGGCCTTGGCCACGCCAACCAATTGGCTGAAGCTTTCGGCGTCGCGCACCGCCAGTTCGGCCAGCATCTTCCGATTGAGCTGCACGCCGGCCTTCTTCAACCCGTGCATCAAGGTGCTGTAGGTCAGCCCCTGGCTGCGGGCAGCCGCGTTGATGCGGATGATCCACAGGCGGCGAAAGTCGCCTTTGCGCTGCTTGCGGTGTTTGTACGCATACCACAGGGCATGCATCACCGCTTCGTTGGCGGGCCGAAACAAACGATGGCGAGATCCGCGGTATCCGCGGGCCATCTTCAGAATCTTCTTGTGACGCCGTCTTGTGACGACGCCGGATTTCACGCGCGCCATGGCTTTCCTCCTAAACCCCTGGTGACCTTATGCGCCGCCTCAGTCGTACGGGAGCAACGGACGGGACCGAGCCGCGTCCCCCGGAGCCAACTGTCCGGCCATCCGCATCCGTCGCCGTCTCGACGCATTCTTGCCGTACATGAGGTGACGACGCCCGGTGCGCGCGTGCATCAACTTCCCGCCGGCGCTGTAGTGCAGACGCTTTTTGGCGCCGCGGTGCGACTTCATCTTGGGCATCGTCAAGCTCCCTTCTTGGGGGCCAAGATCATGATCATGGCTCGGCCCTCCACACGCGCCGGTCTTTCGATCTGCGCGATCGGCGCCACTTCCTGCGCCATCTTGTCCAGCAAATGCCGAGCCAGGTCCGCGTGGACGATCTCGCGCCCTCGAAACGTGATGGTCACCTTGACCTTGTCGCCTTCCTCAAGGAACCGGGAGGCGGACCGGCGCTTCACATCGTAATCATGATTGTCGATGGTCGGCTTCATCTTGATCTCTTTGACCGCGACCACATGCTGCTTTTTGCGTGATTCCCGCTCCCGCTTCTGCTGCTCATACTTGAACCGGCCGTAATCCATCAGGCGGCACACGGGCGGCTTGGACACCGCGGATACCTCCACCAGGTCCACACGCCGCTCCTGAGCGATGCGCAGGGCGTCCCGGATGGGCACGATCCCCAGCTGCTCCCCGTCCTCGCCGACCAGGCGCACTTCCCGAACCCGAATCTCGTCATTGATCCTGAGATCCTTGATGGCGACTCCTCCCTCGTTGCTTATCTCGCGAACCGCTGCCGCCCCATCAAAAAAGGGCGGGAGACCCGCCCTCCAAGGCGCGCGAACCCGCCTTGCCCCGTGGACCTGAGCGACGCTGATCGTCAGGTGAGAAGCGGCTGCCTCTGCTTGATAAATCGATGGCATGTTACCACGGGCGGCTCCGGCCGTCAACGCACCCGTGCGCTCGCGCACGGCGGCGAAATTTGCCGCCGTGCGGCGTCGCATTTCCGGAAACCGTCGCCTATACTGGCACAGTGTCCTTGTCCACGGGGGGTGCGGGATGGATTCGGCCCAGGAGCTCTGGAACCGCATCGCGACGGCGCGGGCTCGTCTCTACCGGGCCGTCGTCCGCGCCGACTCCCTCACCGGACCCGAGGTGCTGGCCCTGTCGTCGGAGTTGGACCGACTCATCTTGGCCTACATGCGCCTGTATCCCCAGCGGGAAAAACAGGAGGCCGGGCGCTAGAGGCTGCGGCCGCCGCACCCCCCGGCCCGCGATCCCGTCGCCTTCAGCTGCCCGGGCGCCGCGCGTCGCGCCGCAGCTCTTCCAGATAGCCGGGCCACGGCCGCCCGCCCAGATCCCCGTCCCGCGTCCGCACCGCCACCTGACCCGATTCCACCTCGCGCCGACCCGCCACCAGCATCACCGGCACCTTCTCCACCTGCGCCGCCCGAACCCGCCAGCCCAGCTTTTCGTTGCGCCAATCCACGCTGGCGCGCAGCCCGGCGGCGGCCAGGTCGTCCGCCACGCGCTGGGCGTAGGCCTGCTCCGCCTCGGTGACCGGGAGCACCCGCACCTGCTCCGGCGCCAACCACAGGGGAAACGCGCCCGCGTAGTGCTCCACCAATATGCCGATGAAGCGCTCCAACGAACCCATGATGGCGCGGTGGATCATGACCGGCCGGCGTCGCTGCCCGTCCTGGTCCACGTATTCCAGATCAAACTGCTCCGGCAGCTGATAATCCAGCTGGACGGTGGACAATTGCCAGCGCCGGCCGAGCGCGTCCGTGGCATAGAAGTCCAGCTTCGGTCCGTAAAAGGCGCCGTCGCCGGGGTTGATGCGGTACGGACGGCCCGAAGCCCGGAGCGCTTCTTCCAGCTCGGACTCGGCATGGTCCCATGTCGCCGCGTCGCCGAGATACTGGTCGGGGCGCGTCGAGAACTCGATTTCCATCGAGCCCAGGTCAAACGTCCGACCCACCAGCTCCACCAGGCCCACCACCTCCACGATCTGCTCCTGGATCTGGTCCGGGCGGATGTACAGGTGGGCGTCGTCTTGGTGCAGGCCCCGCACGCGCAACAGTCCGTTCAAGGTGCCGCTGCGCTCGAAGCGCGCCAGCGGGCCATACTCGGCCCACTTGATGGGCAGGTCTCGATAGGAGCGGGTCTGGCTCCCAAACAACAGGCAGTGGCCGGGGCAGTTCATGGGCTTGACCGCCATCTCCTCATGGTCGCCCGCAATGACAAACATGTTGTCGCGAAAGTGCGCCCAGTGTCCGGACCGCTTCCATAGATCGGCGCGGTAGATCCACGGCGTAGACACTTCCTGATACCCCAGCGGCGCCTGAATGGCCCGGCTGAATTCCTCCAGCTGCCGGTAGAGGTGCATGCCTTTGGGCAGCCAAAACACAAAACCCGGCGCCTCGTCGCGCAGCTGAAAGAGGTTGAGTTCACGGCCCAGCCGCCGATGGTCGCGGCGGCGGGCCTCCTCGAGCCGCTCCAGGTATTGGGTGAGGCCCTCCTCGTCGGGAAACGACGTGCCGTAGATGCGCGTCATCATCGGGTTGGCCTCGTCGCCCCGCCAATAGGCGCCCGACACATTGGTCAGCTTGAGGGCTTGAATGACGCCCGTGGACGGCACGTGCGGACCGGCGCACAGGTCGACGAATTCACCCTGGCGATAAACCGAGATGACGGCATCCTCCGGCAGCCGTTCAATAATCTCCAGCTTGAACGGTTCGTTGCGCGCCGCAAACAGGGCCCGCGCCTCCTCGCGCGTCAACTCCTGCCGAGAGATCCCCAGGTCCTCCTGGACGATGGCCCGCATCGCCGCTTCAATGCGCGGCAAGTCCTCGGCGGTGAGGGGCGTCGGCGTCCAAATGTCGTAGTAAAATCCATCCTCCAAAGCGGGCCCCGTGCCCAGACGGGCTTGCGGCCACAGGCGCTTGACGGCCTGCGCCAGAAGGTGCGCGCTGGAATGGCGGAACACGTGCCGACCGGCGTCGTCCGTAAACCGGAGCCAGTGCACGTGACCCGACTCCCGCACCGGCCTCGCCAAATCCACCGGCTGGCCGTTCCATAGCGCGGCCAGCACCGTCCGGTCGGCCGGCGCCATGGATCCCACCGCCGTGCCGGCGGCCACCTCCCGCACCTCACCCTCGGCCTCGACGGCCACGCGGTCTGTCATCTCGCACCCTCCTTCATCATTCGGCTCCCCCACAAGCCGGCGTCTTGGCGGCGCACAAAAAATCCCGACCCCCCTGGGGACGGGACATACCCGCGGTTCCACCCCGGTTTGAACTCCCTGGAGTTCACACCTCACAGGCCGTTAACGGAGCCCGCCCGTCCGCCTTATCTTTCGCCTCGGCGGCCGCTCCCAGGGGGTCGTCGTTCGTAGAATTCGGCCCGGCTCTCAGCTTACAACCGGACTTCTCTGAGAATCCATCCAAACGCGCAGCCTGTTCATCGCGCTCTCACAGTAGACCCGTCCGTGCGGGGTGTCAAGCAGACGGCGGCGGACACGCTCAGGGCGCCTGCCGTCGGCGCGGGGCGGGGCAGCGGGGACACCCGGGGCACGACGTG
>DAHVOH010000125.1 GCA_027318915.1 Clostridiales bacterium | reverse complement strand
CAAATAGCCAAAGACCTGTCCTTCGACCAGATCCAAGTCGGCCACGGTGACCTCGTGAGCCGAGAGGACGCCGTCGTCCCACATCTCGGGGCCGATCGCCCAATCGCGATTGGCAGGGTCGGGGTAGAAAGCCCACAGGTGGTCGTCGTCCCATTCATACGCGGCCTGGATGGCCCGATGCAGGGCAACCAAGGTGTGGTGTCCATCCACTTGAATCGTGCGGAGGGTGCGGGGTGCTCCCCGCAGCCGTACCGCAATCTGAAAGCTGGCCGGATCGGGCACCGGTGGGGCCGACGGCGCGGGCGCAGGGAACGGAAAGCCTCCGGACAGCCACCGAAACGTCTCGGGGTCGATGCGGGGATCGTGCCCGGCGGCGATGCTGCGGGCGAAATGCCGGGCCGAATCGGGCAGGTGCTGGAAACCGAAGCGCTGGTAGGCGAACGCTTCTCCCGGGGCAAATAACACCGACGCCAGGGGCGAGGGGGATATCGGGCCGTGGTAGACGCCGCGGGCCAGCAGGTGAGCCGCCAGCGCTTAGGCCGGAAGGGGACGCCGCGTGGTGCGGCAAATCGCCATGGCGGCCTCTTTGAGCTGGCGATTGGCCGGGGCGCGACATTCAGGGGAAAGGGTGTCGGCCCGGGCCTGGAACACGGCATGCTGGCCATCGACACAGCCGAAGCGAATGAGGTCGGCCCCATCGGCCCGCGCGTGCGACACCCAGGCCAGCACCTCTTGAGGCAGGGGACTTCCGTCGCGATGCGGGGCAACCGCGACCCGCACCGACGGCCCCGCCTCCAGCTCCAGGACGGGGTACACCTCCCGGGCGTGAGACGGGTTGAAAAACGTCCGCAGTTCCTCCGTCCACTGGAGGTCGGGAGGCAGATCGACCCGGAGCTCCCGCCCAGGCGGTTGGTCCAGGATCGGCTGTACCATGGCCGCCCCGGTTCGGTAGAGCGGGAGGTACACATAGGAGTCAGGGCCCGACCGCAAACAGCCCGCAATGGTTCCCAGGGTCTGGCGTACACGGCTCAGGGCATCCTTGGCGGGGACGTTCCAGCCGGGCGCAAGTTGGAGGGCCAGCTCGCGCGCACTGTACGGCCCGGGCCCCGACATCACGACGGCGGTCAGATCGGCCTTGTAGTTGGGCATCGCTCACACCCTCATCGCAGGAATGCGCGCGGGGACGCGCCTTTCCTCACGATAGCAGCCGGCTCGCGTCGAGCCAACCCCGTTGACGCGGTCCTGCGGCGCCCCGGTCCGGGGGTGTGCCGAGGTGCCTTGCGATCAGGGCGCGTTGAAGGTGGCGGCAACCTGGCCGGAATTGGGCGTGCCCCAGACAATTTCGTATTGCGAGGCGGGGGGAACCTGGACTGTGACGGAGCCCGTGACGCGCGTCCCCGATTGGATGTAGCGGGGATCGGCGGCGGGGGCGCTGGCGTCAATCGGCCAGAAGAGCGAGTTCTCTTGGGTCAGCCCGGCCGTCGCATAATCGTTCCATGAGTACGTGGCGGCGCCGCCGACCGGTATCACCGAGAAATCGTTCAGCTGTAGAGCCACCATGCCGCTGGAGGGATTCAAGATGGTCAGTCCGATCAAGAGCACCTCCTCACTGTGGCCGGATGTGCTGGCGGTGCCGTCCGGGGCGACGCGTACACTGGCGATCTTCAACGTCGTGAATGGTCCGGCGTTTGGGGGAGCGGACGGGGGCGTCGTGGACGCGGCTGCGGAGCTGGAGGCGGGCGGTGTCGACGTCGCGGACGAGCTGCTGCTGGAGGACGGCGACGGCGTCGTGGAAGGAGCACTGGAGGGGCTGGACGATGGCGCGGACGACGTTGCAGACGGCCGTGACGACGAGGCGGGCGGATGATGGTGTCCGGACGCGGTGGGGTGGCTTCCGAATCCGCATCCGGTTAACGCCGCGGCCAGCGAGGCGGCGGTGACGATGGTCCGAAGGGGCTTTCCACGCATTCTCTCGTCCTCCGTTGGCGTGTTGTTAGAGACCGTTATTCCCCGTCCGGGCGGCAAACCCTCTCCGGCATCGACACCGATCGCGACCGCCGTCGCCATCGGTCGATTTCTTGGTGGGCGCCCGGGAACGCTCCGCCTATATAACGGCGGCGGGAGCCATCGCGTCACCGCGGGCCGAGGGTGCCGCGGGTGTCCCCTGCCCGGTTGGCGGAGTCTGGCGAGACTTTTGCCTTGCCACCCGGCATTCCCTTACAATACGGACAGGCGCGGTGCGGAACCGGGTGATGTCGGCCGGGATCTGTCCCGCCGCCGCATGCCGTTGTCGAATCGCGGATGGCCATTCAATCAATCACGCAGCCAGCGGAGGCGAGGGGACTGCCAGAATTGGTATGGGCCTACGGGCGGCACATCAACCGCACGGTGGAAAATCTGGGGGCGGCGTTTCGCGGGCAAGGCTATGAGCTGCGCCCGTTGTCGCTCAACGTACCCCGGTGGCGCAAGCTCTGGCCCATCATCAGCACCCTGCACTGGGATTCGGCGGGGCATCTCCGCGGGTATTCCGCCGTCCATCCGCGGGTGGCCCGGCACTACCGCGTGCCCGGCGTGTGGGAGAAGGTTCCGGTCATGGTGTTTGGGGACGCCATTTTGAGCGCCGCGCCCCATTTCTTTTACCAAGACCTCAACTACTCCACCATCATTACCCATCGGCAAGCGGGCATTCGGACGTTCATGTACGACGACATCCCGTTGATGCTGCTGGAGCGGCGCGCCTGGGTGGAGCGGGAGCACTACGCCCGGGCGGCGGTTATTTTCACCATGAGCGAGTGGGTGCGGAACAAAATCATTCACCTGGACGGTGTCGACCCGGCCAAGGTTCATAGGGTGGGTGCCGGGTCCAACCTGGGCCAAAGCTTCGCCGAGAATCCCTACGGCGAGCGGAACGTGCTCCGGCGCCAGGCGCTGTTCATCGGCCGCGACTGGGTCCGCAAGGGCGGTCATGTGTTGTTGGCGGCATGGCGTCAGGTGCGCCGCGCCGTGCCCGACGCCAGGTTGGTCATGGTCGGGCCGGAGGAGGATCTGAGCGACGCGCGCGCTGGCATCGCGTCCTACCCCACGCTGCCGCCTGACCGCATCGCGGCGCTGTTTGGCGAGTCAACCGTGTTTGTGCTGCCCACCCTGTGGGAGCCGTACGGCGTGGTGTTTTTAGAGGCCCTGGCGTGCGGGGTGCCGGTGATCGGACCCCGGCGGATGGCCGTGCCCGAAATCATTGACCATGGCCGCAGCGGCTATCTGATTGATACCGACGATCCGGAAATGTACGCGGAGCGCCTCATCGAAATGTTGACCCAACCCGAGCTGACGCTGGACATGAGCCGCCGGGCGTTTCGCAGCGCGGCGCAGTTTTCGTGGCCGGCCGTGCAGGAACGGATGGCGTCGGTGCTGGAACCGTGGCTGGGGGAGAGTGTTTCCCATCGAGCGTGAAGCGCGGGCGCGCGTCGGTGTTGTGATCCCCGTGTATCGCGGGCAGGACCTGGTGACGCGAGCGCTGGCCAGCGTTCGGGATCAGCGCGGGGGCGCGGCGGTGACGGTGGTGGTGGTGGAGGACGGCACGCCGCCGACGGAACGGGTGCCGGCCATCGCGGCACAGTTCGGCGCGCACTACCTCCTGCTGGAGACGAACCAAGGCGTGTTTACGGCCCGGCTGCGCGGAGCCGCGGCGCTGCCGCCCACCGACTATCTGGCGTTTTTGGACCAGGACGATTGGTGGGAACCCGATTTCTTGGACACGCTCGGCGCGGTGCTGGACCAGTCGCCCGAGAGCCCGATGGCCGCCTGCAACGCCTGGGTGGCAGCGGAAGGCGGGGAGCGGCGGCGGCTGTATGACGCGCGCCGCCCCCGCCTCCGGTTGACCGACATCAAGGTGGCGAATCAATTGGCCACCCCGAGCCAGGTGCTGATTCGGCGCGACGTTTTTGACCAAATGGGTTTGACGCCCGCGCTGTCGCACCCCGGAGCGGACGATTGGGTGTTGTGGCTCGCTCTGTTGCGCGAAGGGCCGGGCTTGTATGTCAAGCGGCCGCTTGCAACCTGGTTTCAGCACGCGCGCGCCGGCCATCGGAATGCCGGGGCGATGCGGCGCAGCGAGGATGCCGTGGTGCGGGAGTGGTTTCCCCGTCTGGGCTTGTCGCCATGGGATGAGCGTGTGTATCGGGCCCGGGTGGCGTTGGATGCCGTGGCCCAGCATGCGTCCGTCTCTCGCTTCGTGGCGGGACTGGGCGCGGCCGTCCGAGACCCGGAGGCGTTCTTGGCGGCGATGCGCTTTCGGCGAGCTCATCGGCGCGAAGGGATCGTGTAATGGCCCCGCTCACCACGGTGGCCATCTGCACCTTCAATCGCGAACAGATGCTGCTGGATGCCGTCGGCGATGTCCTGGCGGCGGCCGACGCCTCGGTTCGGGTGTTGGTGGTGGATCAGACCGCGCAGCATGAACCGGTGGTGGCCGCGCAAATTGACGCATGGACCGCCGTGGGATCGATCGACTATGTGCGGCTGGCGCCGCCCAGTCTGACGCGAGCACGAAACGTGGCCCTGGAGCGCGCGGAGGGTGCCTACATCATCTACGTGGACGACGACGTGCGCATTCCCGACGGGGGCTTCATCGACGCGCACCGGCGCGCCCTGGCCCGACCGGGGGTGGGCGGGGCGGCGGGCCGGATCGATGAGCCGGGCCGGCCGCCCAAAACGGTGGCACGCGGCGTGGGGCATCTGGGCTGGTTCGGCACGCGCGAGCCGGGGTTCGGGACGCGCCGGAGCGGGCCCGCCGCGACGGTTCGGGGATGCAACATGTCGTTTCGGGTCGAGGCTCTCCGGTCTATCGGAGGGTTTGACGAGCAGTACACCCGTTCCGCCTTCCGGGAGGACACGGACGTGTCGTGGCGTCTCAGACAGGCCGGGTATCGCTTGTGGTTTGCCGCCGATGCGTGGCTCTGGCATCTGTCGGCCGACAGCGGGGGCACGCGCGATGAGAGCATCCGCGTCGGTGCCGACCTGATCGCCAACGACGTGTACTTCGCCCGAAAGAACCTCCGGGCCCCTCAGCGTCAGGCGTGGCTGCTCCGTTGCTACGCGTCGCAGGTGGTCAAAGCCGGGTTGAAGTTTGGTGGAACATCCGAGCGCCATCGAGCGTTTATCCAAGCAATGAAAGACCATCAGGTCTCGCCATCAGTCGGGATCCGCTGATCATGGACCCAGTGCGCGGACACGACGCCCGCCGTCGGCGGTTTTTGCGCGACACGCTCTCCTACCTGCCGTCCAGCCTGATTCCGGCGGCCGTGAGTGTCGCGTCCGTGAGTCTCTTCACGCGCCTCTTCTCCCCGCATTTCTATGGGTTGTACGGCTTGGTCACGGCGGGGACCGCCATCGCCATCCCGCTGCTGGGCGAGTGGGCGGCTCAGCCGGCGGCCCGGTATTACGCGGAATATCAGGCGCATGGAGAGATCGGGGTGTTCAGCGCCGCCGTGGGCGCCATGGCCAGCCTGATCCTGTACGCGGCGGCTCTGGTGGCGCTCTTGGCGGCCGGCGTTTCCCTGGTTCTGTATCACGCCATCTGGCATCCGTGGCTGCTCGCGGGGGCGCTGTTGGTGGTGGGAACCCACGCGCTGGCGACCGTCATCACGCCGATTCTTCCCGCCAGCTTTCAAGCAGGCGCGTATAACCAGATCCGGGTGGTGTCTTCGGTGCTGGCGCTCGGCGTACAGCTGGCCCTCATTGCCGTGCTGGGCCGGGATGTGGCTTGGATCTTGTGGGGATCCGGCGCGGTCAGCGCGGCCACGTTGCCCTGGATGATGCGGCGGGCGGGCATTCGGCTCGCATGGCGCCCGCGTGTGGACACGGCGGCGGTGCAAGCCGCCGTGGGGCGCTTCTGGCGGTACGGAGGACCGATGGGTCTCTGGTTCTTGAGTTCGACCCTCCTGTACTCCGCGGACCGCTTCGTCATCAACGGCTTCATCGGTGCCAGCGCCGTCGGCATCTACACCGTCAACTACAATTTGGTGGCGCGGTTGATGGGGCTTATCAAAAGCCCCGTCAACAACGCGTCGTTCCCGGTGCTGATGCAGCAATGGGCCCGACGGGAGCTTCAGGCGGCGCGCGAGACCTTGGCCGCCATGACGACATTGTATTTGGAATTGGGTGTGGGACTGGTGGGGTTGATGGTGGTGGTGGCAGGCTACGTGGTGGATATTGTGCTGGGGGCTCCCTTTCGCGTCGGCTACGAGGTCATGGTGCCGGTGCTGGCGGGCGTGGTCGTGTGGGGGGCGTCCAATCTGGGCCACAAGACGCTGGAGTTTGTGGAAAATACGCGCCTCATGATGGTGGATGGATTTTTGGCGGCCGGGGTCAACATCGGCCTCAATCTTTGGCTCGTGCCCCGTTACGGGTATGTGGCGGCGGCCTACGTGACGCTGGCGACATACCTGTTCTACACGGTCTTGATATGGTTTCAGGTGCGTTCCGTCCTGCCCTGGGACATCCAATGGAAGCCCCTGGCGTGGTCGGGCGCGGCCGCGTTGTTGGCCATCGTGGCGTGCGCGCGGCTGGTCTGGCCGCATCCGGGCTCGCCCTGGACCAACCTGATGTGGGGCGTCGGGCTGTTTGGCGTTCCGTATGGGCTGATGGTGTTCGGACCGCGCTATGTCCGAGGGCGTGGGGCATGACGCGGACCGCAGACAACACGCCCGATGCCGTCTCGGTGGCCATGGCCACCTACAACGGGGCGCGCTACCTTCCGGAGCAACTGGACAGCTTGGCGGGGCAGACGCTCCCTCCGGCGGAACTGGTGGTGGCGGACGACGGGTCCACGGACGACACCCTGTCCGTCCTGCAC
>DAHVOH010000124.1 GCA_027318915.1 Clostridiales bacterium | reverse complement strand
CACCGGCGTGGCGCTGGCTTTTGGCGCGCAGGGGCGCGCGTGGACCGGCGCTCATGGGGCTGCCGGCGAAATTGCCTACGGCTGGGAGCCGGGCGGCGATGGACATGCCGCCGGTCGGGCGCCGCTGGAAGAACGCCTGGGCGGCGGAGCGTTGGATCGGGGCCTGCGGGCGGCCGGCCTGGCCTCCGATTTGCGCGACGCCTTCGATCGCCTCGAACAGGACCCTCGCCTGGAACCATGGTTGAAGTCCGCGTTCGAGGAACTGGGCTGGTGGGTCGGTCAGGCGCTTTTGGTGCTGGATGTGGACACGCTGGCGGTGGGCGGGGGTGTGGCGGCGCGCCTGCCCGTGTTCGGTCCCTGGTGGGACGCTCTGTGGAGGGAACATCTGCCGTTTGTGCCCACGCTCGTACCGGCCCGCTTTGGGCGGCATGCCGCGCTCATGGGCGCGGTTGCCGCCGCCTGGGAGGCGATCTCATGATCTGGTGCGTGGTGCTCAACCCGGCGGTCGATGTCACCTACGAGGTGCGTTCGGTGACGCCGCTGCCCGAGATCCAATACGCGCGGCGAGCCGACTATCAGGCGGGCGGCAAGGGCCACAACGTCGCTCGAGCCATTCACGCGTTGGGTGGATCGGCCAGTGTCGCCGGCTTGTACGGCGGGCTGACCGGGCGCTGGATCCGGCGCGAGCTCAGGCGCCGGGGCATCGCGGTGCTGGCGGAGTCCATCGACGAGCCCAGTCGTCTTTGCATAACGGTGGCTGATGGCCACGGGCACCAGGCCGAAATTCGCGAGCGGGGGCCCCGGGTGGAGGCGTCCAGCGTCTTGACCCTGCTGGACCGTTTGGCCGAGCGCGTGACCCCGCGGGACTGGGTGGTGTTGTCGGGCGGGCTGCCGCCGGGACTGGAGCCCGACGTGGCACGCCGGGTCGTGGAACGCTTTCGCTCTGAGGTCAGGGGCGTCCTGGTGGACACGTCGGGGGAGGCGCTTCGATGCGCGTGGGACGCCGCGCCCCTGGTCATGACGCCGAACCGCGAAGAGGCGCGCGCGCTGCTGGCAGAGCTCCCGTCCAGCCCCGGTCCGGAATACCTGGCGGTGACCCTGGGCCGCGACGGGGTGGCCTGGCGCCGGCGCGGCGAGCCGGCTTGGGCCAAACCGGCGCCGTCGGTGGACGTGAAAACCACCACCGGCGCCGGCGACGCGTTTCTGGCGGGGCTTGCGACGGCCTTGGACCGGGACTGGGATTTCCCGGAGGCGATGGACTGGGGCATGGCCGTCGCGGCGGCCAGTGTGCAAGAGCTGGGTGTGGCGGTGTTTGATCGGGACGAGGTCGAACGCCTGCACGCCGCCGTCACGGCCGCGGTGTGGCAGCCGACCGCGCTCGACCCGGGTGGCCTCTGAGGCGATCGTGGCCGCGCGGCGGTCGCAAGGATTCGGCAGGTGTCGGGCCTGTGGCTGCCGAAGGCGTGCAGATGACGCGGGCACGGGCCGTTCGGCCCGTGCCCGGCGAGGGAGGAATCCGGATGAACGAATGGGCAGCCTTTCGATGGCGTTTGATCGGTCCGCATCGGGGCGGGCGCGTGGTGGCCGTGGCGGGGCATCCGACGGAGCCGCTCACCTTTTATATGGGGGCGGCCGCCGGCGGGGTGTTTCAGACCGTCGACGCCGGGGGCACATGGCGCAATATCTCCGATGGCTATTTCCGGACGGCGCCGGTGGGGGCCCTGGCGGTTGCCGCATCCGACCCGAACGTGCTGTATGCCGGGATGGGCGAGGCGTGCATCCGGGGCAATGTGTCGCACGGGGACGGGGTGTACCGATCGGTCGACGGGGGGCGGACATGGCAGCACCGCGGTTTGGCGGATACCCGCCACATCGGTCGGGTGCGGGTGCACCCGACGGATCCGGATCGCGTCTACGTCGCGGCTTTGGGTCATGCCTTTGGTCCCAACGCGGAGCGTGGCGTGTTTCGGTCCGTGGACGGGGGAGCGCACTGGGACCGCATCCTGTTTCGCGATGACCGGACCGGTGCCATTGACGTGGTCTTGGACCCGCACAACCCGCGCATCCTCTACGCCGCGCTCTGGGAGGCGGGGCGGACGCCGTGGCATTTGAACAGCGGCGGCCCCGGCTCATCCCTGTATAAGTCCACCGACGGCGGCGACACGTGGGAGGAGTTGACCGGGGCAGACGGACTGCCTGCGGGCGTTAAGGGCCGCATGGGCATCACGGTGTCCCCGTGCGACCCGGCCCGCCTCTATCTGTCTTTGGAGGCGGAGGAGGGAGGAATCTTCCGGTCCGACGACGGAGGCCGCCATTGGACCCGGACCAATGAGGACCGGAATCTCCGGCAGCGGGCCTGGTACTATTCCCACATTTTCGCCGACCCGGCCGATCGGGACAGCGTCTATGTGCTGAATGTCCAGTGTTGGCATTCGAAGGACGGAGGCAAGACGTTTCAGACCATGCCCACCCGACACGGCGATCATCACGACCTGTGGATTGATCCTGCCAATCCCCGCCGAATGGCGATCGGCGACGATGGCGGCGCTTCGGTGTCGTTGGACGGAGGGCGGCACTGGTCGTCCATCTTGAACCAACCGACCGCCCAGTTCTACCATGTGACCACGGACAACGAAGTGCCCTATCGCGTATACGGCTGTCAGCAGGACAATTCCAGCCTCTCGGTGCCAAGCCGCACCGACGACGCCGCCATCACCAACCGCGATTGGTTCGCCGTGGGAGGCGGGGAGAGCGGCTACGTCGCCGTCCATCCCGACAACGCGAATCTGATTTACGCCGGGAACTACGGGCTCATCACCCGCTATGACCGGCGCACCCATGTGGCCACCGACATCACGCCGTGGCCGGAGCTCAGCATCGGCTGGGCCGCCCAGGATCTGACGTATCGATTCCAGTGGACGTTTCCCATCCTGCTGTCGCCCCATGACCCCGAGACGCTGTATGTGGCGGCGCAGGTGGTCTTCCGTTCCCGAGACGAGGGTCAGCACTGGGAGGTCATCAGTCCCGACCTCACCCGCCACGACCCCGCGACGCTCGGCTCATCCGGCGGCGCCATCACGCAGGACAACACCTCGGTCGAATACTACGGGACCGTGTTCGCTTTGGCGGAGTCACCGGTGCGGGCGGGTTTGCTGTGGGCCGGATCGGACGACGGCTTGATTCATCTCTCGGAGGACGGAGGCGACCACTGGACCGACGTGACCCCGCCGGATCTGCCCGAGTGGGCGCTCATCAGCATCATTGAGCCCTCTCCGCATGATCCGGCCGTGGCTTATGTGGCGGCCACCCGCTACAAGATGGATGACTTCCATCCGTACCTGTACGTGACCCGCGACTTGGGCGGGCATTGGGAGCGTTTGGACGACGGTCTGCCGCCCTCGGAATTCACGCGGGTCATTCGCGAAGACCCTCACCAGCGGGGGCTGCTGGTGGTGGGAACCGAGCAGGGATTGTGGCTGTCCGGGGATGGAGGAGCGCATTGGCGGCCGTTCCGCCAGAACTTGCCGGTGGTGCCCATTCATGACATCCAGTTCAAGGGCAATGACTTGGTGGTGGCGACGCACGGACGGAGCTTCTGGATCCTGGACGACCTCACGGGAGTGCGCGCCTGGGCGCGGGATGGAGGTTGGACCGACGCCTCGGTGGCCCTGGTGCCCTCCGGCCCGGTGGTCCAATATCGGCGCGGGGGCCGCGGCATGCGTGGAGAGGCGGACTGGGGATACCTGCACACGGAGGCGGCGCTGCCGGAATGGGTGCGGGAACGTGACCCGGAAACGGATGAAGAGCGGGTGGTGGTGCTGGATGCCGGCGAGAATCCGCCGGCCGGCGCGCCCATCACCTATTACTTGAAAGAGGCCCTGCCCAAGGACGTGGAGCTCACCCTCACCATCGCGGACGAGGCGGGCACGGTCGTGGCCACGCTCAGCAGCCGCGAACCGGATCCCAAGGCCGAAGGTCCGAAGCAGCCTCGTCTCAGCACCCGGGCCGGGACACAGCGCGTGTTCTGGAACATGCGGCATCCTGGGCCCACGCCGCTTCCGGGCGCCGTGATGTGGGGCGGCGACGCCCAGGGGCCGACCGCCCTGCCCGGCGTGTATCAGCTCACCCTGACCGCCGGTGACGAGCGGGCGGAAGGGACGCTGGAACTGGTGGCGGATCCCCGCCTGCACGTGTCCGCGGACGAGTTGGCCGAGCGCTTTCGCCTGCTGTTGGCGGTGCGCGACGAGCTGTCGGCCGCGCACGAGGCGCTGCTCAACATCCGGCAGATCCGTGAACAGGTGGCGGCTTGGGTGGAACGCGGCGAGGGCCACGCCGTGCACGAGCGGCTCAAAGAAGCGGTCGATCGGTTGACGGCGGACCTGACCACGGTGGAAGAGGCGCTGCTGCAGACCAAGGCCAAGAGTCCCCAGGACGTGTTGAACTACCCGGTGAGGCTGAACGCCAAGCTGGCGGACATCGCCCACGTCATCGAGAGCGCGCCGGGAGCGCCGCCGGCGCAAGCCGTGGACACGTTTCTCGACCTGAAGCGGCGCACCGACGCTGAACTTGCGCGCCTGCAGGAGATCATGCGGGGACCCCTGGAGGAGATCCAGGACATGATTCGGTCGGCCGACCTGCCCCCGGTGCGTCTTCGGAGCAAGCCGTCCGCGACCGGCCCGCAGGACTGAAGCAAGCCGTGGGGCCGGAGGGCCGGGTGGGCCCTCCGGCCCTTTCCTTTGGGCCACCGTGTGCGCAGTGTGCGTTGGGACGTCCCGCGGCATCGCCGGGCGATGGTGGCCGGTTCCCGGGCTCGGAGGGCGCCAACCTCGCGCCCTATCCTCTGACGGGAGAAAATCTGAGGACAAAGCCGCCGACGGCGGCAGGGATCCGCTTGCCGACAGAGAAATCCTGCGATGCCTGATTATGACAATCCTGCGCATCTGCGCAAATCGGAGGTGTCATCATGACCTTGCGCTCAAAGTGGGTCGCGGGCCTTTCGGCCCTGGCCTTGGCCGCCGTCTTCTGGACCCCGGGCCGCCAGGTGGAGGCTCGGGGAGCGTTGGCCGGCAATGTTCCCCATGCGCTGCTGGCCGCTTCGCGGTATGTGAAGCCGGCATCGCCCAGTGCTCAAATCACGTTGGAAGTGGGACTCAAATTTGTGGTCCCCACGAACGGCATGCCCGCGCTTCACCAGTTCATCTTGGACACCGTGACGCCCGGCAGTCCGTTCTACCACCAGTACTTGACGGCCGCCGAGTTCCGCTCCAATTATGATCAGCCGGCATCCGTCGTCCGCAAGCTGGAAGCGTACTTCGCCAGCTACGGGCTCTCCGCAAGTCAAACCGAAACCGTCAACCAGACTACATACACGGCCAACAACTATCTCTTTGTGAGCGGGAGCGTGGCGGCGACCGAGCGGGCGCTGGGCATTCCCATCAACGAGTACACCTTCAACGGGCGGTCGTTTTTGGCCAACCCCGAGGCACCCAGCCTCGGTGACGGGTTGAATCAGTACGTCTCCGGCATAGCCGGCCTGCTGACCCTGTCCAATTTCCATCCGGCCACCGTCAATCAGCACCAGGCGCAGCCCAACGTGTCGCTGGCCACCTGCGCCTACCAGGGCTTCGCCGAATGCACCGCCCCAACCGGTCTGTCCCCGCAGGACGTCCAAAACATCTACAACGTCACCCCGCTGGCCCAGCAGGGCATCACCGGTTCGGGGGTGACGATCGCCATCGCCACCCTGGCGCCGATTTACACGAATGACCCGGCGGGGTTCTGGAAGTACTACGGTATCGACCGGACCGGGAGCCTTACCGAGATCGGAGTCGGCGAGGTCATCCCCGCGGCCGGCCTGTCCGGACGCCGCATGGGCGGGTCGGAAACGGATCTTGATGTGGAGCAGTCGGGCTCGATGGCGCCCGGGGCCAACATCGAGGTGTATGTGGCCCCCAACACCAACACCGGGTTCATCAATCTCTTCAACGCCGTGGTCAACGGCTACAACGGCGTGGTGCCGGATGTCATGTCCGTGTCCTGGGGCGAGGCCGAGCAGTTTGAAACGGCCGGCTACGCCACGATCATGAACCAGCAGTTCGAGCAGGGAGCCGCCGAGGGCATCAGCATGCTGGTGGCGTCCGGCGATTCCGGCGCCTACGACGCCTACGGCGTCCTTGGCTACAACAAGACGCTGTCGGTGGACTCCCCCGCCGACCTCACCTGGGCCACCGCAGCCGGCGGCACCACCTTGGGGGCCAGCCAGACGAAGGGCGTCACCGGCATCCCGAGCCCGTCCGAGCTGGCCTGTATGCCGACCCAGGAGCAGGCCTGGGGATGGGACTACATGGTTCCCTGCTACCGGGATTTTGGCTTCCACAACAGCACGACCTTTCAGCGCGCACTGTATCCCGTGGGGTCGGGCGGCGGTTTCAGCGGGTACTTTGCGGAACCCAGCTGGCAGAGCGCCTATGGTGGCCCCAACCTGACCAATGCCAGCGGTAAGGGCGTGCCCGACGTGGCCTTCAACGCCGATCCCTTCACGGGTTACTCCATCTATGACACGTCTTCCGTGTACACGTCGGCGACGGCGCCTTGGACCGACGGCTGGGGCGGCACATCGTTTGCCGCACCCAACTGGAACGGGATCACGGCGCTCCTGGATCAATCCGCGGGCGGGCGCCTCGGGTTCCTGCCGCCGACGTTCTACGCCGCTCCGGTGGCCGGTTCCAACGGATTCCGGGCCATCACCCAGGGCGACAACTGGTACTATCACGGCGCGGCGGGGTGGAACGCCGCCACGGGGCCAGTCGTCCAGGGCGCGGCGCAGGTCGTACGCCGCGCCCTGGGCGACACAGCGCCGGACGGTCGCTTTGGGCGGGGGGAGCTGGGTGGCGAACGGGTCTCGTCGGGATCCGCGCCTGGGGTCTGGGGCGGCGCAACCCGTCGAGCCGGCGCGGGGCGGCGCTCAAACGGGGTGGGGGCGCTACACTCCCCAGGCCAACCGGCCCCGCCGGCCTGGGGTCGTCAGACGGTTCCTCCAGGAGGATCCGCGCCAGATTCGCGACTGCACAGGGGAATCGCTATTCCGGCTCCCCCTTCGCGAGACGCCGCAACAGGAA
>DAHVOH010000123.1 GCA_027318915.1 Clostridiales bacterium | reverse complement strand
TGCTGGCCGCGGGCCTGACGGCCAAGCAGGAGGGCACCTGGTTTGCATGGTTGCGCCACCTCCAACGCTTCGATTTACTGATCCTCGACGAGTGGGCCCAGGCCCCGCTCACCACCGAAGAAAGTCGGGACCTACTCGAGATTCTCGACGACCGGTATCAGACCCGTGCGACCTGTATTGCGAGCCAAGTCCCGGTCGACCGCTGGCATGACTGGTTTCCCGACCCGACCACGGCGGATGCGGTACTCGATCGCATCGTCCATCAGGCCATTCAGGTGCCCATCCGCGGCGAATCGATGCGCAAGGTCTTGTCAACGCGGGCCGCTTCCGGTACAACGGACCTCACCGGCTCCGAGAGGGACGACCGCCCCTCGACCCCTGGCCAACACTTATCAGACTGACTGGCCAGCACTTTCCGGAACACGTGGCCAACTTGGCCAGAATATGCAGAGAGATTAACGGCGACCTTGCGTTTCCGCGGCCTTATGGCCGCGGCAGCATTGAAGCTCGGACCCAGTTGCGCCGGCACGTGTTGCCGACGCTAGGCGTTTCCGCGGCCTTATGGCCGCGGCAGCATTGAAGCGTCCAGGGCCTGGGCCCGCTGGGCCTCTGCCTGCGCCAGTTTCCGCGGCCTTATGGCTGCGGCAGCATTGAAGCACCGTCGGTATAGCGACGCGTTCCCCATGAAATCGTTAGTTTCCGCGGCCTTATGACTGCGGACACATTCAGGCTATGAAGGACGATAACTGCCTGCGTCCTTGTTCAGTGCGGCGGTGATGGCCGTCACCTTTTCCACGTTCTTTCCCTTGGGTTTGTCCCAGTCCTGAGGACGGTGGCTCTTGTACCAACTCATCAGCAGGCGCGCGATGTCCGTGCGCTCAGGGTCTTCGGGATCCTTAACCCGGTTGATCCACTTGTTGGTCAGCGCCTGCATGAACAGGTCAGACTCCGCAAAGTATCCCTCGTCGTTCATTTCCGCCTCCAGGGGCGAGAGGCTGCGGTCGGGTTTTTCCTCGGGAGGATGCGTCCACTCTGCCAGGCCGGTCAATCGGCCGTAACCGGTCGAAGTTTTGGCACCTACGCCCGTAACTTCCAAGGCTTCGCCTATCCACGCGGCCACCCGATCCACGTCTCCCGTCTGGCAACGTGGTCCAGGGGACAAGGCGATTTGGAACGTCGCCGGGGGTGCGACGGACATGTACATAATGGGAAGAGGCGATTCCCAGTCGTGGGGTTCTGAGGTTGCATCCTTGCTGCGATAGAAATCGGGATAGTGGGGCGTCAGCACGTCGCCCCTCAACATGACGGGCCGCACCGGAATCGCATCCCATACCGCGACGGTACCCACGCCCCCTTTCTCTCCTAAAATCCGGTCGACCTCCGGATCCTGAATCCATCGCTTCGCCCACGCCCGCACCATGCCCTTCAAACTGGACGCGGGTATGTAGGGGATGCCCAGCCCATGGTGCCACGTCATCCCAACTTCCATCGGATGGGGGGTACCCGCCCCCACCAGCAAGGGGCTTTCCGTACGAAAGCGGCGAACACATCCCCCCAGCGCGATGACCAGTTGTTCCTGACGGACGGCATATTCATCAAGGAGGTTTTGTTGGCCAGCCGCTCCGGCTGTGGTCTCGATCCAGGTCTTCTTCCCTTCGGGGCGGAGTTCCCACGTGCTCTTGTCCCAGCGGTCGAGGTACTTCTCGTACCACAAACCTCGATTGGCCACGGCCGCGTTCTTGGCGGGGGCCGGAGCGGGCAGGGGCCGGCGGAACACGTCTTTTTGTTGGCTTGTCATTGGCGTTCCTCCGCCGCGATGCGCGCCACGGCGAGCTTCTTCACCCACTCCAGCCACGCCAGGCTTTCTTCCGTCGCCCACATGTAGGCGCTGCGGTCTCCCTGGGCAATGGCCGTGATCAGGTCCCGAGCCCCTCGGTAACGCGTCCACGGGCACGCGTCACAGAGCCACTCGCGCAGGTCTTCGTACAGCTGCTTGCTGTCCTTGTTCGCGGCGGCCGTGGCCAAGGCTTGTCCCAGCCCGTTCATGAGGATTGCTGGGCCGAGATGCCGCGCATGCCGACGATACGCCACGGGGTCCTGCGAGACGAGAGCCCGGCCAACCACCTTCAGCGCATGACCGGCTCGGTGCTGGACCATCAAGGGACCGCGGTCAGTCGCCATCAGGCACCTCCCAGCGCTGAATGCGACACCAGCCATGGCCCAGGGTTTCGTGCGCGCCGAACCTTACGTAGGGCCGATTATCCACCAAACGGGTCAGCCACCGGAACGCCTCGATACGCTCACTGTTCCGCCCGTCCGTGGGAAGCATGAGCATCGCGTACAACAGTGCGTCGGCGGGGACCGTTTCCTCGTACCACAGGTTGGCGGACGTTTTGTTCTCGTTCAGGGTGTTGTGCGCGGTGACCGGAAGCGCATGGCGAACCAGGTACCGCATATCATCGTCGGCCACGACGGCCAGTTGGTGGACCAGACGGGAGGCTGCTGCCTCGTGACCCACCAAGCGGGCGAGGTCCGTAGCCCATCCCTCCAGGTCGGGCCATAGCTCACCGGCAAAGTGCAGCTCCTCAACGAACACCGGTCCAGCCAGCTCCGCGTTGAGCAGGTGGCCCGTCGGGACGACTGGCAACGGGTGTGACGCGGCGGGGAGGCCCAGCAGCGCCCGGTCCCGATTCCATCGCTCCAGCAGAGCGGGGCACGTAACCCACCAGTAGTGGCGCTCCAACCCCCGAATCGGCAGGAGCAGCAGCCGGGCATCGGAGACCATCACCCACCCCGCGCTGCTGGCCTCTCCGAAAAGCTGTATTACCCGTTCCTTTACCTGGTCTTTCTCCGACGGCTCGATCGCTTCGGTTCTTTCTGCCATCTCTCGCAAGGATCCCTTCACACCGCTGCCAAACACCACCGGATACCCGGTGGTCGCCTCGCGCGCGACAGGGAGATCCACGACTCCGAGCGATTGACCGGCGCCATAGTGCATCGGTGCGTCGGCCAATAATCCCCACATTTCCCCCACGGTTCCCAGACGTCCCGTCGCTCCCGTCATGGTTCCTCCTCCCATCGTCCCACCACCATCCACCCCTCTCCGAGCTCTTGCCGTCCCACCGCACTGGTCGCATGCAGGGCCTGCGCCGTAGGCAGCTTGTCCGCATCTGCTTCCATAAACCAGGTGGTCCCGGCCGGCAGCGTGGCCCGCAGCGGCCGAGGCGCGCGGGCTTGGAGGTCATATCCGCCGACACGGCCGCTCGCACCGATGCTGGCAGACACGACGCGACCCGGCGCCGCCGCCGGACCCTCCACAGCCAACTGGCTGTCGCTCGGCACGCCGGCGTCGGTCAGCAGGCTTATGAAGTAGCGGACCACGCCCTCGGAAGGCACCAACTCTGGCCGTGCGGGCCAAGGGTCCGCGCTCGGGTGCGTGGCGGCCACGGCCGCCGCCCGCCCTTCGCCGCCCAACCGCACGATCATGCGGTCGGGCACCGCCACGTCCGCGGGGCAGTCCCGCATCACCAGGCCCACCCGCACCCCGGGGAGCGGGCGCGCGTGGTGTACCACATAGAGGCCCCCGTCCTTCACGCGCCGGTCCTGCCGCTGAATCCCGACATGAAGTTCCGCGCAGTGCAAGGCATCAGCTGAGAAAATGCGGTCCGGCACGGCCCGCGGGTCCGCCAGCAGACGGTAGAGCTCGTCCGTCGTGACCCAGCCGCCGGCCAGTCGTTCGCCCCGCCGCATGCGGGGCAGGCGCCGAACCCCCAAGTCGGTGGTGTGTGGAGATGACAGCATGAGGCGCGTCCGCCCCCCCAAGACGTCCTGCCAGACGATCCGCGGAAGGGGCCACAGGGGCTCTCCGCTTGCTGCCACCACAAAGGGCCCCACAAACTGTACGAGCCCGGTGCCTTCCGGTGCTCCGAAGTCGTGGGGCCATTCGAGAGGTCGCTCAATCGGCCAACCGTTGGCCAGGGCTAAACCCGTGCGGATGGCGCCCTGGAGCGTTTGGACCGGCGGCGGGAACGTGCTCCGGATGCCCGTGGACACGATGATGCCG
Organism: Clostridiales bacterium; assembly: GCA_027318915.1. Next base: position 3,086 of record DAHVOH010000123.1, on the reverse strand, counting down.
TCCCCAAACGGCGTGCCGTCCCGGAAGAACCATGAATCCACCGCTTCCAGCGTGAACACCACGGCGCTCATCGGGCTTGCTCCCGCGTCAGGAACCGAGCGAGCATGAGGCCCGGCACCGCCTGGTCCAAGTCCGCCGTGACGAACGCCGCCAACCTCTTCACGGCCGCCACGCGGGGGGCATCCTTCGGACAGTCGTCGCGGGGCACGGGGTCCATCTCCGCTCGGAGCACCGCCTGGGCATCCAGCGTGCCCATCACCGGACCCAACCGGTCGACGAGGCGCGCCACCCGGTACAGGTAAGTTGAGCCGATGGCAGGGGACCCGACGCTCTCGGAGACAGCTCGCCACCCATTCGGGGCGGTCAGCGCCTGCCAGCCTCCCGCCCACGCGGTTTGCACGTCCGGTCCCCCGTTCCGAAACACCTCCATGGCCACCGCATTCCGCCGGCAGGATTCTTTCGCCACGGCGTCCAGGACGCGGTGCGCCTCGGCCAGCACCGCCCCCAGCGGCGCCTTCATGTGGGCAAAGACCACGGCCGCCGACAGCGTGGGCGAGCCGAGCTGTTCATCCCGCACCTCCGCAAACACCTCACCGTAGAGTTGCTCAACCGCCAAGCAAAAGTCGATCACTTGATCTACGGGTGCCAGGGCCAAGACGTCATCGCCACCCGCATACACCAGCACGCCATCATGTTGGCGGACGACCTCTTCGAGAGCTTCGCCAAACCGCCGCAGCCCGGCCGAAATCTCCTCCTGACGGCGTTCCAGCCACTGGCCCATGTGATCGCCGTCCATGACCACCACGGCGTAGTACGTGGACGGCGTCTTGCGTCCGCCTTTCCACCACGGACATCCCTGGGCTTTTAGACTCGGGTGCTCCCGATCTCCCTCGAACGTGGACGGATGAAAGATGGCCGCGTCCAAAGCCAAAACTTCCTGAAGATCCGCGGGGACATCGGCAAGAGACCCGAATGACCGATATGCGTGTCCAGATGCCTCCACGCAGCCGCGCACCGCCTGTCCATAGGCGACCAGCCAGTCGTGCTCCCTGCCAACCCGGGTCTTGAGCCACGGCACGGCTGCCAATAGCAGCGTGGAGGGAAATGCGTCGGGAGGATTCACATCCCACGCCTCTTTCGCCACATCCGGAAACATCCGCTTGACCAGGGCGATAGCACTTAGCCGCTCCCGATCCTCGAGGCGATGCCCGACCATCTTCCGCATGTCCACCCAAAACGCGTCCTGCGCCTCGGCGTCCCCGCGCGACCGCGAGCGGATGCGCCCCGACAGCTCCTGGAGCGTGGGCATGAGCATGCACTTGTCGCCCGGCTCGGCGGATGGCACGTGTGTCCGCCACAACTTTCGCCGGTCCAGCGCCTCCAGGTCGCCCACATCGCCCAGAACCCACATGACCTCCCAGAAGCCGCTCACCTGGCGCTGCCATATCTCGTGTGCCGAAGGGGTGAAGCCTCGCTCAAGGCGCGTCGCGACGGCCGCGGCGATCTCATGCCAGCCTTTGTGGAATGCGGCCACGGCGGCCCGCGGGTCAAAATCGCCACCCACCTCTGCCATCAACCTATTGGGCATGGTGCCGAAGCGCGGGGCCGTCGCGCCCGATTCCAATGCCTGCAGCAGGGGATCTACCAGGGTTCCCACCCCATCGGTGACCGACGGAACCAAGATGCGCCCGCCCTGGCGCCGAACTTCCCGGGCAGCCAGCGCGGTCAGATACGACAGCAGAAACGATCCGCTCCAGAGATCGTCGGTGCGCCGAGCCCGAGCTACCCACGATTGGACCGGCCCCACACTGAAGTGAAACCACCGTGCTTCATCCATGGGCCACCACCTCCTGCCAACCTCGCGGGGTGGCGAGCTCGTCCATAAACTTTGTCAGGGCGTCCTCGGCGGGCACGTCCCACACCGTCTTGTTAGGCCCCCCCACGCGTTCTCCGGGCGGCAGAAAGGGCGTCGGCATATAGACAACCGATGCGCAGTAGCGGTTACCCAGCCGGATAACCCGGATCCACACCGACGATGCGCTGCGGTCGTGTTTTTCACCGGTAAACGTGCCGATGCCCAGCTTAACGGGCAACCCAAAGCGAACAGTTTCGGGTGCCGTGCCATCCTCCGGCCGATTGCGGTCCCCGCGAAACGCGGCCATGCTGGCGGCGACACCCTGGAGCGCGTCCTCCCAACTTCGCACCGGGGGCCCGATGAGCCACCGGTGGCGCCATGTTATGCCATACTGCGTCGCGAGCGATCCCAGCTCGCCCGCCGCGGCCGCAAGCCACCCATCGACGTCGGCTGGCATGGCCGGGATGGTCGGCTCGCCAGGCGGTCCGACCATCTCTAAGCTGACCGATCCAAAACCCCGGCGCGTACGTGCCCCGAGCCCACCCCAGAGGCTCCACAGCCGAAACGCGTCGCGTACGCGCCGCCGGTCCGACTCCTCCGCTTCGGGTCTGAAGATGATGTCAAAAGTGATGGGCAGTGTTGTGTCCCCGTGCGGACGAAAGTGGCCACGTTCACTCAGGGGCCACGTGAAGTACTTGGGCCCCGTGAGCTTTGAGGCATCCTCGCTGGTGAGAGTGGCTTCCCGTGATCGCAGGAGCCACAAACTTTGGCCCGTCTCCTTGGTTGTACCTCCGAAAATCCTTGACTCCATAGCCATACCCGGATCGATCAGGCGATGGAACCGGCGCACGTTGCCACGAATGGCCGCCCAGCGCAACTCCGCGCGTGTTTGGTCGAATCCCGCCACAATGGCCGGGGTGACCAGACGCAAGCTGCACTTGTATCTGATGATGCCGCTCTTGGTTTCCGTGCGCCCCGCCTCCGTCCACCTTGCCGAACTCCGTTCCGTCACAAACGCAGTTCGCGCCTTACTTTCATAATTCCTGCCATCCCGTCGTGCGGCGGCGAAAGTGACCGGCATATCGCTTTATTCGTCATCGTCGTCGTATGTCGACAAGCGGCTTCTCATCTTAACCACGTCACCCCTGACCCAGACCCTGGACGCGCCGTCGAGGGGCCGTTTGTCCACGGCAACCCAGGTTTCGGTCGGGATGCGCCATCGAAGGAGCTC
>DAHVOH010000122.1 GCA_027318915.1 Clostridiales bacterium | reverse complement strand
GGGACCTTGCCGACTCGCGGGGCCTCATCAACGATCAGCCATATGCGCCGCTGGTCGGGTCCTGCGTCCGGCATGTCCAGGATCTGCCGCACTGTCTGTTCTAGGAGGCTCGAAGCGAAGGCCTGACTGAGCCCTTTGGCGGATTCACGGAAGCCGACCACGGCGACCGGGGGCTGACGGCCGGCCAGCCACGATCGGACGGACCAGCCGAGGTTGTCGCGCTGGTCGTGGGTGGCTACCCCTAGGTTGATCACGTTGGTGAGCGCGGACGCCAACTGGATCAAAAAGCTCATGGTGGTTCGGCTGGGCGCCGCGGCGTCCTCCCCGCCCAGCAGGGAGAGGGACATCGGGTCCTCGCGGGCGATTATGTCCTTCAGGGTCTCAAAATCGCTCAGTGCCGATGCCGCGGCGTGCGCCAGATGCGCCATGCCCCACTTTTCGCCATGGCGGGCCTGCAGGTCGGTCACCAGCCCGACCAGTAGGGCGCGCGAGCCCTGCGACCACATGGGCTCTTTTTCGTTTTCCTTGATGAGCGTTTCCCCCAGTGCTTGGGCGTCGAGGCGCGTGCGAATATCGCGCCCCACGACCCAACGCCGGCTGCGCGCGTCCGTGGGGGCCAGTAACGCGAAATCGCCCTCGAGCTTTTCTGTGAAATCCGCCTTGCTGTCGAACAGCACAATCTTGTCGCCACGCGCCTGCACTTGCTGAATGATCGGCCATAGGATGCTGGTTTTCCCGCCACCCGAGCCCCCAATCAGTAGTGTGTGGCGACACTCGACTGACTGAGAGACCTGCACACCGGGGTGAATCAGCGCCCCTGGCTGCTCGTTTTTCCCGGGCCGCAACGCGGCGGCGATCTGTTGGGGGCCGTGATGCAAAACGTAGCCCCTGATATGACGTTCGCTGGGGACGGTCAGAAAACGCCAAGCCGCCGCGCCTAGGACTCCGGCTGAGATCACGGCACACGCCGATGGGAGGTAGCCCCAAACGCCCCAGCGCGCCACCGGGATGGCGCCCCACTGGCTCACGATCTGCCAGAGCACCACGACTCCGTACATACGACCGGCCAGCGCCCAAAGCGCCAGCTCGGCGCCTACGATCCAGCCGGCCAGCGCGCCTATCGCCGCCGTGGCCAGCGACAGCCCTGTGCGGTCTCCGTACAGATTTGGATTATTTGTCGTCGCCATCGCGGCAGCACCTCGCATGTTGTGTTACCAGTAGCTGCATTGGCGGAAATTCGCCCATAAAAAAGCCCCGAACGGATCCGGGGCTAATGCGCCATGCCTGGCAACCATGGAACCTTAGTCGTCGGCCGTCGCCTCCTCGGCCCGCGCCGGGGCTACAGGAAGTGGACGCGGAGGCACGGGCTGGTAGTCGTCGGCAACGGTGGGGTACGGGGTCCAGCGCAGGGCCACCCGCATGGTTTCATCCTCGATGCGCAGGTAGCCTTGCAGGTCGGTGAGCGTGGCGATCTGCGACGCCAACACCGCACGCTCGGTCACATCCGACCAGGTGGTGGACGTGCCCGCCGAGCCCGCGCTGCCCTTGCTCTCTGTGTGCGAAACCTGCTTGCGCTTGATATGACGCTCCCCGATCTCACGCGACATCGCCTCGGCGGTTTCGCCATCCCCCACGCGCAGTATGAGGCGAGTCTTCGGCATACTGAGCAACGCCGCCGATTCGTGTTGCCCCACCCGCGAATACATCTGGCCCATGGCCTGGAGGGCCATGACGGCGCTCAACCCGAACTTGCGCCCCTGGCTCAACGCAGTCGCCAGCGCGGGGCTGGGTAGCAGCGTTGGCAGCTCATCGAGGACAAGCCAGATCCTTCTGGCCGGGTCGGGCCGGAGCGAGGTCGCCACCGAGACGATTTGATTCAACAGCAGTTGATGAATCGGTGCCAGGGTGTCGCGGGTCCGTCCGCTGCTCAGCAAAAAAATGAACCGGCCAGCAGGGCACTCGCAGAACTCGTGGAGACTGACACCTTCCCCCCGTGGCACCGGCGGCATGAGCGCCAACGACCTCAGATAGGGCGCCATGTTGCCTCTCACGCTGGCAAAAGTTTTTGCCGACCCGACGAGCCCGCCCAGTCCGGCCTTGTCGATGCGCTCGATCAAGTCCGGCAGGCTTTCTCCCAAGCCGACTTTGACCAGGTCATCGACATTGTCCGTCTGCTGAAACAACACCTCCAGAGTCGCCCTCGCGGCGTCGGAAAAATAGCGATTGTCGCCCTCAGCCGCCGGGATGATGGCCGCAGCCAACGAGGACTCCTCACCAGGCATAAGATCGGTCCAGAGCGACCAAGGGGCATGCCTAGCGTCCAGCGGGTTGATAATGAGGTCGCCGCGCGACTGATCGTAGAACAGCGAGACAAATTCCCCTGATGGGTCGTGAATCACCGCGCCATCAGTTGCGCGGTCGCGGATGGTCTTAATGATCCCTTTGAGTGCCACGCTCTTGCCGGACCCAGGCGCCCCGGCCACGAGAATGTGCTGCTGCTCGACATTGCGCGGCAGGGGGACACCGCCGATCTCGATATCGCCCGGCCGGCGCGGGAGTATGTCGGCGATGCCGTGGCGCACGTCATACACGAACGCCCCGCGTTGGTGGGACTCGTTTTCATTGTGGGGGATCGTGACGGTCTTAGAGAGCCGACGCCACAGGCGAACAACACCGACCCATGAAGCGGCGGCCGCGCTGAGGAACGCCAGGTGCCACCACCAGATATCGTAAGAACCCCACTGCTCGGCCTCGGTCCTGAGCCAGGTGACCCCGAACCCGACCCCGCTGACCAGCGCAACGCCCAACAAGAGGCGCGCGCGAGCCACCGGCATCCCCACGATACGGTCGTTGTGCTCGTTGACCACTCGCTGAATATCCATGATGTATCCTCCAATGTGTCCAGTTCAATTAACGTTCCAGTTCGTCTTCCTGCTCAAAATCTGGGTGTCGTCCCCGACCCTGCGCCGCCGGCTCCTGCTTGTACCCGCCCGCCTCATCATGCTGCTGGTGGCGCTCCTGCTCGCGGGCCTCCACCATGCGGTCGCTTTTCTCTCTGATGGCCAGTACCTCGCGGGGCAGGAATTGCTCGCGCTGCCCCCGGCCATAGGGGTCTTCCCTATCAATTTCCTGGAGCTTTGCCCTCTCCTGGGGAGTGAGCGCCGACAACGCGCCCTCGCGCTCCCAGCGAGCCAGCCACCCGGGGTCGGGCTCTGGGTCGTGCGCTGGTACCTCCCTGGCCTCCACGTCCCACCCTGCGGCCCGTTCCCGCTCATCGAGAGCGAGCCCAATCTTGGCGACGATCTCACGGGCCTCTGGGTCGCCACTGGCCCAGATGTCAGCTAGCCGCATGTCGTCACTGTGACGCTGTTCCGCATGCGCGCGGTCGCGCTCGGCCCGCTCGTCGAGGCGACGCTGCTCTTCATGGGATTGGTCCTCGGCCCGTCGCTGTTCGTCGATCTGTTGTTGCAATGTTTTGTCTGCCATCTCTAGTCCCTCATCCTCAGTTAGTTTTAACGGGCCTGCCATTCCTGCCGCAGGCGGGCCAGGTGCTCTTCACCAAACACCTGGCCGCCGGACAAGGCTTGCATGGCCTCGATGCCGCGGGGGTCATGCAGCCAGAAAGTCCGGCACATGATTTCCCGGGCCAGGTCGCCCCGGTGGCCGGTGGGGTGGTCGTGGAGCGCGGCATCGAGGCCGCCGGCGCAAATTGCAATCGCTGTTGGTGTCATCTCTCGATCTCCTGTTTTCTGTTTCTGCCTATAGCTGCGGCGACGGAAATTATTTGCGTCGCCCGCCTCTGCGGCCCGCGCCCTTGCGCTTAGGTAACAGGGACATGCCGTTGCCGAATTGCCCCTCTGCCTGCCGCGCTCGGGTTGACCACGGCACGACCCACGGCGGCTGCTTCTGTTGGCTATGACGCTTCTTACTCACCTGAACCTCCTTTGGGGCCACCCCCGAGAGGGCGGCCCCTGTGGTTGGGTTTGGGTTTTAGTGGAAGCGCCGCGAGACCGAGGCCTCGAGGCCGCCGACTTTGAGCACCGAACCGCGCACGGGCAGCGACTCTTGGGAGTAGCCCACGCTTAGGACCGGCCCATGGGCGAGGCGATACCGCATGGCTACCCCGACCTCGCGCGCGATCTCGCTGTGAGCGCCCATGGCCGGGGGCAGTCCGGTCGCCGATCCGCCGAGGCCTGCGCCGATGGCGACGTGGCCGACCAACGTAAGCGCGGAATTGACGGGGGTCGAGGCGTGGAGGCCCAGGAACACAAACCCCGTGGTGACCCCAACGGGCGCCACCGGCGCCGTCACGGCAACCGGCGTGATTGCCCCAGTGACAGGATTAACTGCGTAATCCGTGGTGACGGCGACGCCACCGAGGCCACTCAGAGACAACCCGCCGACGGACAGAAACGGGCTGACCCTGTGGTGGGGATAGGCCAGGAACCGGACCGACCCGGAGTCCAACTCGGCCCCATTGGCGCGGGCGACAGCCAGCCGCGCGCGGATCCCGATACCGCCGGCGCGCTGGCTAATCCCAAACTCGACGCCCGGCATGTTGCCCGCGGACTGGCCGATGGAAACGTGCTGGTAGGACCCGCCCACGGTCACGCGCGCGCCCTGGTGGGCCATGGCGACGGTGGGCAGGGTGGCGGCGATGGCGGCCGCCAGGACATGCTTATAACGATTCATGATCTACTCCTTATGTGGGCCGGGAAGTCCGGCCCTTCATCCCTAGCTGCACGGACGGAAATTCCAGGGTCCCGGCCACGAGATCGGCGAGGCGCTGACCGCTGATGAACGTCACCCCCACGGCGGCCATGCGACTCTGGTCGCCGGTCCGGCCCGTGTGGACAAAAAACCCATGTCGGGGGAACACCAGGGCGGCGAAGTCTCGGACATGCTGGGGGTTGATCGAGGACGAGTAGCGCTTGCACTGGACAGCGATCCAATAGGGGTTTCCCTGGCAGCGCACATGGCCGTCGATGCCGCCGTCGCCCGAGTAGCGGGTGCCGCGCTTCACCCGCCAGCCCATATCAACGAAGGCCTGTAAAACAAGCTCCTCAAAACTGAGCGCGTCGATTTTTCTGAGGTAGCCGAACATACGGGCGGCCCCGTTGGGCTCGCCCAGCCATGGCCTGATTTTTTTCAGGACGCCCCGCGCCTGGCGGATCCGCCGGCGATGCGACCGGGGAAGAAACAGGCACCGGAACCGATCCCAGACCCGCGCCGCGCTCATCGCTCGATCTCCTGCTCAAGCTCCCGGCGCTTCGTCAATTCCCGCTCTTCCTCGCGGGCTTGGGCCAGTTCGACCGGCTCCTCCGCTAGGTCACGAGCCCTTGAGAGGTCGCCGGCCCGACCGAGCGCCTCGGCGGCCTGCGCGCGCAGGCTCTTGAGGGTGTCGAGGTCGGCGATGCGCTGGGACTTGGTGGCCGCTATGGCGGTTTCGTGGGTGGCCCATTTGCCCATCGCCTTACTCAGCTTTTCCGTGTCGTCCGTGATGATTTCAATGTCATCTTTTTCTCGGGTGCAGGCCACACCAGCCAGCTGGGCGATGGCCTCCTGCCCGATCGACTCAGCCGCGTAGATGACGCGACCACGCCCGGCACCCTGGGCCTTGTGGACAGTGATCGCCCAACCATGGTCCATGACGTGGTTCTTGTTGGGGTCAAGAAAGACTTGCCGTCCGTCGTCGAGCGCGACCTCGATCCCGCGCTTGTCGATGCCCACGACTTTTCCCAGTGTGCCGTTGTCGATCCGGTCGGGGGCGCCTTTGCGGCCGACGTTATCCCGGAAGCTGATTTCGTCGCCGGGCGCGACCGCCATCTCGCGCGCCGTGAAAACGCCCGGACGTATGGCCGTAGCAGGGTTCCAGGATTTCACCTTGCCGTCGGGGTCTTCCAGCATTACCCGGCCCTTCTCGACCCCCGCCACTTTGTAATCAACCTCGCGGCGATTTTTGCCGCGCCCCTCTTGTAGGCGAACAATGATCTCGGGATCGCCCTCTTTCCTTATATAAGACTCGGCTCGGGCCAGGGCCTCATGGGTCATCTGCGACTTATCGAGCGCCCGGACGGTGACCTCCTGGCCGCCTACCTCGCCACGGGCCTTCAGGCCCTCTCGAACATGGCGGTTAATTGCCATCCGGAGCCGGTTGGTGGCGGCCATCATGATTGTGTCCTCGCGCCTGGCGCGGTCCTTGGAGAGGTAGGTCTGCGCCGCCTCACGGGCGATTGCCGCCTGCCGGACCTCACGGGGGATCGTGGTCTTTTTCTCTGGTGCCTCGCGCCGCTGCTCATCGAAGCCGAGCTTCTTTTCGACGTGGGCGTCCAACCACTCGCGCACCTCGCGAAACGTCGCCTCGGCTGGCGCGTCCATGCCCGTTTCCTCTGCCAACCGGACCATGGCATCGGTCGGCTTGATGTCGTCACCACCGACCCGCTCTTGGCTTTTGTCCGGCGCCTCCTTGCCCGCCGCGGCCCAGTCCTGCTCCGTGATCGCCACGGTTCGCATGTACTCCTGGGCGATCTCCACGGCAGCGACGGCATCACCGCGCGCCCAGACCTGGGCCATCTCTCTCAGACGCGGATCGCGCTGGCGTTGCACCTCATCGACCTCGGCATAGCGGATCGCGCCAGTTTTCAGCATCTGCTCGAACGGGGTCCCTGCGGCGACCGCGCGAAGCTGTTGTGGGTCACCGACCAACAAGAGGCGCCCGCCTTCCGCGTCCAGCTTTTTCATGACACGGTCCATATCTTCGCTGCTCACCATCCCGGCCTCATCCAGGATTATCAAGCGGTTCTCGTTGCGTATCTGGGTACCATCCGCACCAAGCTCGGGCTTCGTCATAAGCCAGGAGGCAATCGTGCGAATGTCTTGGGTGCCTGCCGACTCCAGCTCGGAGGCCGCGCGGGTGGTCGGGGCAAGCCCGATGGTGGCGACGCCCAGATCGTGCGCGGCTCGCGTAAGGCCCTTCATTGATGTGGTCTTACCGGCACCCCACGCACCCCGGACCCCGGTCACACGGTCGGTGGTCGTGAGGGCCAAGGCCAGGGCCTCCCGCTGGCCTGTGTTGTACTCGAATCCCTGGCGTTTCTCCTGCTCGGCGATAAAGTCCTCGGCATCCGATGCGGACATCAGGCCGCCAAGCGCGCCATGGCCCTCGCGTG